>CAIOPD010000066.1 GCA_903860085.1 uncultured Pseudomonadota bacterium | reverse complement strand
GTGATGCTATCGTTATTGACGGTGATAAGTTTGAAGTGCATTTAGATAGGCAAATGCGCGCCATCGGCAATGCATCACTACACCGCGGCAAACAGGATATCTTTGGCGACGTACTTGAATACGACGTGCAAAATGATGAACTACATGCAGAAGGTAATGTGCGCATAGAGCTAGGCGACGCTAATCTACGTGGGCCTGAACTTAATATGCGACTATCTGAAAGTATAGGTGACATGCGAGACGCTACAATCATCATTAACAAAGCGCTAGGGAAAGCGCAACATAGCCCAGGGGTTACGCCCACTAAAGCCCCACAATTCATTCAGCAATCCGCTGTCGATCTGACTGCACAAGATAATGATAACCCAACTAGTTTAGCGCCTTTCTCCACAACGCTTGGCACCGAACCAGTACCTGCGCAATCACGTGCCGATGCTAGCATTCTCTTTTTTGAAGGCCTTGATAAAAAGCGCTTACTTGACGCAACCTATACCACCTGCAAAGTTGGCGTGGAAGACTGGTATATCAAATCCAAAGAACTAAATTTGAATGGCTATAGCGAATCAGGTACCGCTAAAAATGCCTATGTAGAGTTTAAGGGTGTGCCCATACTCTACTCACCATATATTGGATTCTCTTACGGCGGTCAGCGTGAAAGTGGCTTTCTGGCTCCAAGCTACGGCAGCACATCCCTTAGCGGCTTCGAATTTTCAATACCCTACTACTGGAATATCTCCCCCAACAGAGATGCGACCATCACCATGCGCGAATTAAGTAAACGCGGTGTTCAGTTGCAAGGTCAGTTCAGATACTTGGAAGAACAATATTCAGGTATTGATAATCTTGAATATCTACCCAGCGACAATCAAACTGGCAATAATCGCTACTACATGAACCTAAAACATAAGCAAATTTTGGGCAATGGCTGGTCCGCAGGCTATGCCGTTGAAAAAACATCAGACAACCTCTACTTCTCTGAATTATCTACACGTATTACCACCACCAGCCGTGTGCTGTTGCCACAGCAGTTTAATGTTGATTACGCAGATGAAACTTGGCGCTTTAACGCTCTTGCACAAAAATTCCAAACCCTAGACGGCGTATCCTATCCATACGAACGCTTACCTCAACTGACGCTAAGTGGTTCTAAGTATTATGGTGACATCAAAGCGAACTTATATACGCAACTGGTGGCCTTTGATACAAATAGCAGTAATATTAATGCCTCACTGCTAACTACAGGCACGCGACTCACAGCATACCCTAGCATCACTGAGTCCTTTACCCGTCCTTATGGCTACATTACACCCAAAATCGGTGTGCACATGACTAGCTACTCTCTTAACAACGATCCAAACAACTTAGGGCCGCAACAGCGGGCACTACCTATATTGAGCGTAGATAGTGGCTTGTACTTTGACCGTGATTTTAAAATAGCGAACCGAGCCTACGAACAAACTTTGGAACCAAGGTTATTCTACGTATATATACCAAATACAGATCAGTCCAAAATACCTGTGTTTGACTCTGGTGTAATTGATTTAAACTTTAGCTCGTTATTCGCAGAAAACCAGTTCTCTGGTAATGACCGTATTAATAATGCTAATCAAATCAGTGCAGGACTAACTACTCGCTTTATTGAATCAGACACGGGTATGCAAAGGCTATCAGCCTCAATCGGCCAACGTTATTATTTTTCCAATCAAAAAGTAGCACTTGATTACTCAAATCCCGCAGCTTTTAGACAAAGTAATAGCTCAGACATTATTGCTGGGCTGAGCGCCAATTTAAAAACCAATTGGAAAGTAGATGCTTTTTTAAGATATAACACTCTAGCTGGTGTAACCCCTAATCAAACCATTACTAGTCGTTATAGTCCTGAGCCTGGAAAGGTGCTAAATCTAAGTTACAGTCATCGTAACGATGCATTAAGTACAATTTATTTTGCACCAGGTACTAGCCCTGTAACAGTTGCCGCCGCAATTGCGGCAGCCAACGTTGATCAGTTTAATGTCTCCGGTCAATGGCCGCTAAAACCAGGCTGGTTTGCCGTAGGTCGTATCAATTACTCAATACAAACTAAACAAATGATCGAATCCTTAGCTGGGGTAGAATATAATGCTGGTTGCTGGATTGCAAGATCTGTTATTCAGCGCATTAGTACCATTGCCACCATACCAACAGCCACATCTGGCAATGCCAACTATGCGCTATTTTTCCAGCTTGAACTTGGTGGATTAGCTTCTATTGGCGCAAATCCACTGGGCATTATCAAACGTAGCGTGCCGGGTTATGTGAACACCGGCCTTATGTCTGAAACCTATCAATAACTTTTACGAGTATCTATTTTGCGCAAAATTATTACATTCTTATTACTAATAACCTCAGCTCTGATCTGCATAAACATGACCTCACAAGCTGCTGAAGTAGTCAAAATTGACCGCATAGTGGCCATTGTTGATCAAACTGTAGTGACTGAGCAGGAACTAGAAAGCCAGATTCGAACTGTTACTGCACAACTTCAAAAACAAGGCACCGAATTGCCAGGAGAGAATATTTTACGTAAACAGATTTTAGAGCGTTTAATTTCCGACACCTTACAACTGCAATACGCCGCGCAGTCAGGGCTTAAAGTTGATGACAGTCAGCTCGACAAAACTATTGAACGCATTGCTGAACAAAACCAACTAACACTGACCGAATTTGCCGATGCCTTAGCTAAAGATGGCGTCAGTATGGGTAAGTTTAGGGCCGATATCCGCAATGAAATTACAATCGCAAGGCTACGCGAGCGCGAAGTAGATAGCCGCATAAATGTCAGTGAATCTGAAATTGACAACTTCTTGACCACACAGGCCTCTAGCAATGAAAATCAGGACGAATATGAAATCGCGCATATTTTAATTCGCACGCCAGAAGAAGGTGCCACTGAAGATGTACAAAAAGCTAAGGCTAAGGTTGATGAAGTGATCAAAGCACTTCAGGCAGGCACTAACTTTGCCAAAGTTTCAGCAAGCTTTTCTGACGCCCCTAACGCCTTAGAAGGTGGCAGTTTAGGCTGGAAAAGTAGCACACAAATGCCAGCCTTATTTTTAGATGCTTTAAAAAATATGCAGGTTGGCTCCGTGTCAGAAGTTCTACGAAGCCCTAATGGCTTCCACATACTTAAATTGATTAGTAAGCGTGGTGGCAGTTCACCTTTAGTCATTGAGCAAACGCATGCGCGTCACATCCTGATTAAGCTTTCAGAAGTAACTTCTGAGAATGAGGGTAAAAAGAAAATCGATTTAATTAAAGAGCGTTTAGACAATGGCGAGAAATTTGAAGTGCTAGCTCGTCAGTTCTCTGAAGACGGCTCCGCATCTAACGGAGGGGACTTAGGCTGGGTCAATCCCGGCGATACAGTACCTCTATTTGAAAAGGCTATGAACGAACTTAAAGATGGTCAGATTAGCTCGACCGTGCGCACTCCGTTTGGCTGGCACGTGATTCAGGTATTAGAAAGACGCAAACAAGACATGAGTAAAGAAGCTGCCCGCTTAAAAGCACGCCAAGAAATTCGAAAAAGAAAATCTGAAGAGGCTTACCAAGACTGGGTAAGGGAACTCCGTGATCGCGCTTTTGTAGAACTACGACTCGAAGATAAGTTCTAGTCTTCACCTAAGCTCAAGATGTTATTGCCAACAATTGCCATTACAGCAGGCGAGCCGGCAGGCATAGGTCCAGATCTATGCATTATGCTGGCTCAACAAACCTTAGCAGCTAATGTAGTGGTAATTGCAGACACCACTATGCTTCAAGCACGCGCAGCTCAATTACAGCTACCACTTAACATTATTCCTTATGCAAAAAAAAATAATCAAGCTCATTTAGGCAACGGTGCGCTAACGGTCTATCACCAAGCGACAAACAAGCCAGTGGTTGCTGGTAGCTTAAATACAGCTAACAGCCAATATGTATTGGACACACTTGCAACTGCCGCCTTAGGTTGCGTCAACTTTGAATTTGACGCCATGGTTACCGCACCAGTACATAAAGGTGTCATTAATGCAGCTGGCATTGCTTTTAGTGGTCATACTGAATTTTTAGCGCAGCTCACCCATGCACCCCATGTCGTCATGATGCTGGTTGGTGGTGGTATGCGTGTAGCATTAGTCACCACACACCTAGCACTGAAAGATGTGCCTGCAGCCATTACGCGTGATAACTTAGAAACAACACTACGTATTTTGCATCATGATTTAATCACTAAGTTTGCGATTGAAAATCCACGTATTTTGGTGGCTGGCTTAAATCCGCACGCTGGAGAAGATGGTTACTTGGGGCGTGAAGAAATTGATATTATCAATCCAGTTCTAGAAAAACTTCGTGCAACCGGCATGCAACTGATAGGTGCATTACCTGCTGACACATTATTTGCCAAACACAATCTAAGTGGCGCTGATGCCGTACTTGCCATGTACCATGACCAAGGTCTACCTGTACTCAAACACGCAAGCTTCGGCGAAGGCGTCAATATTACATTGGGCCTACCTATAATTCGCACCTCTGTAGATCATGGCACTGCGCTAGACTTATCTGGTAGCGGTAATATTGAGATTGGTAGCATGCTGGCAGCGATCGAATTAGCTGTAATGCTAACTAAATCCAGCGCACAAAAAATAAACGACTAGGCCTATGAAACACATTGCAAAAAAACGCTTCGGCCAAAATTTTCTTACCGATCAAGGTGTGATTACGAGCTTGATTATGGCGATTGCGCCAAAAGCTAATGATTTAATGGTGGAAATAGGCCCTGGCTTAGGTGCTCTCACCAAACCCTTACTGCAACGCTTAAACCTGCTACATGTGGTAGAGGTAGATAGAGATATTATTGCCTGGATGGAAAAGGCCTATCTCAACCAAGCGATTAGCATACATAGTGCCGATGCTTTGAAATTTGATTTCACGAGCCTAGGTCATAATCTGCGTGTCACTGGCAACTTACCTTACAACATTTCCACGCCAATCTTATTTCATCTACTTGATAATGTTGGCGCCATTACCGATATGCACTTTATGCTGCAAAAAGAAGTGGTGGAGCGAATGGTTGCGAGTCCATCAACCCCTGCATACGGACGCCTAAGCGTGATGTTGCAATATAAATTGAAGATGGATTATTTAATTACAGTACCACCAGAAGCCTTTGAACCTGCTCCAAAAGTGGAGTCAGCCTTTGTGCGCTGCGTACCTCATGCGACGTTGCCCTTCGTAGCTAACGATGAGCGAATATTTGCCAAAGTAGTGCTTGCTGGCTTTGGCCAACGCCGTAAAACTTTAAGAAATACGCTTAAAGGCTTGCTCGATGACGAAGGATTTACTGTGCTTAATATTAGTTCACAATTGCGCGCCGAAAACTTAAGCGTAGAGGACTTTGTTCGCATCAGCAATTACCTGAGCACCTCCGTACATTCATGACGACTGTTATAATTACGGCCAAATTTCCATCATTATTTAACACTTAACTTCTCAAGGTCCATTTATGCGAATCATACTTTTAGGCGCTCCTGGTGCTGGTAAAGGCACACAAGCTACTTACTTACGTGACAAATTCAATATTCCGCAAATTTCTACTGGCGATATGTTGCGTGCAGCCGTTAAAGCCGGCACACCACTTGGCCTAGAAGCCAAAGCATTTATGGATAGTGGCGGGCTCGTGCCAGATGCCGTAATTATTGGGTTGGTGAGCGAGCGTATTAAAGAAGCCGATTGCGCCAATGGCTTTTTATTTGACGGCTTTCCTCGCACGATTCCGCAGGCTGAGGCTATGAAAAAAGCTGGTGTTGGTATAGATTATGTAGTGGAAATTGATGTGCCAGACGAGGCAATTATTGAGCGTATGAGTGGCCGACGTTCTCATCCCGCATCAGGTCGCACCTACCATGTTAAATTTAATCCTCCAAAAGTAGCGGGTAAAGATGATGTCACCGGAGAAGAATTAGTGCAACGTCCAGATGACGCCGCAGAGACAGTAAAAACGAGACTAGATGTTTACCACAAACAAACCAAACCTTTGGTAAAGTATTACGTTGATTGGGCCAATAGTGGCTTAGTTGGGGCACCTAAACATGTATTTGTGCAAGGGCTTGGCGATATGACGAAAATACGTGACAATATTTTTGCATCGTTAGCTTAAACATCGCAAGTCAGACTTTCCCTTAGACCGTAAATACAAAGATTACGATTCTGAGGGAATTCTCCCCAAAAAATCTCAGTAATAGCTGATGACTAAATCCAGCAAAATCAGGCGCTTCAAGGTATAATTTTGTTATTAAATTTATATTAAAGAATGACCGCCATGCAGCAGCAGTACCCCTTCAAAGACATAGAACAAACCGCCCAAGCTTACTGGGAAAGCAATCAAACATTTGCCGCCTCTGAAACTTCAGATAAACCCAAATACTATTGTTTATCCATGTTCCCCTACCCGTCTGGGCGCCTTCATATGGGTCATGTTCGCAACTACACCATAGGCGATGTATTAAGCCGTTTTCACAAAATGAAGGGTTATAACGTACTGCAACCAATGGGCTGGGATGCATTCGGTTTGCCTGCAGAAAATGCTGCGATTAAACATGAAACCGCACCGGCTAAATGGACCTATGAAAATATAGAGCATATGAAAACCCAGTTAAAGCAATTGGGTTTAGGTGTGGATTGGAATCGGGAAATTGCTACCTGCAAGCCTGAGTACTACAAGTGGGAACAGTGGTTATTTACTGAGCTGTACAAAAAAGGTTTGATTTACAAAAAGACTTCCAGCGTCAACTGGGATCCAGTTGACGGCACGGTGCTTGCCAATGAGCAAGTTATTGATGGCCGCGGCTGGCGCAGTGGCGCCTTGGTAGAAAAGCGCGATATTCCACAGTATTTTATGAAAATTACAGCTTACGCTGAAGAACTTCTCAATGACTTAGACGCACTCGATGGCTGGCCAGAGCAAGTCAAAACCATGCAACGCAACTGGATCGGCAAAAGCTATGGCTGCGAAGTAGAGTTTCCTTTGACAGGCCAAAATGGCACAGTAAAAGTATACACCACGCGTCCTGACACACTAATGGGCGCGACCTATGTTGCCATTGCCGCTGAGCACGCATTGGCAACGTTAGCCGCGC
>CAIOPD010000065.1 GCA_903860085.1 uncultured Pseudomonadota bacterium | reverse complement strand
TTTATCTAATGGATGCGACTGAACTTGGCTAATCTCTTTGGTTTGTAAATTCATAGCGCTTAATTGACCACCCCATAAGCAACCCGTGTCCAAAGCATAGACGTTTTCACGCTGCTGTAGGCCTAACGCTGACCAGTGCCCGAAGATAACAGCTACATCCTGAGTAGCACGTGTCGGCACGTCAAACCAAGGCATAAAACCTTCAGGTATGTCTTGCAGCTCGCCTTTGAATGTGAATTGCATCTCACCCTCTGCGCTACACACCCTTAAGCGTGTCATCGCATTGGTGATGACACGTAACCTATCTGCACCCGTTAAAGACTCACTCCACCGATTGGGCTCATTGCCATACATACTGGCCAGAAAGTCTAAGTAATCTGCTCCTTGCAATGCAGCCTCCACCTCGGCAGCATAGCTCAGTGCTTGAGTAACCGTCCATTCTGGTAATAGGCCCGCATGAACCATAAGGTAATGATCCTGCTGGACAATAAGTGGTTGGTGACGCAACCAATTAAGGAGAAGGTCACAGTCATCAGCCTTGAACAATAGGTCAAAAGTATCGCCTCTATGCGCACGTACTATGCCATTCGCGACAACGAGCGCATGCAAGTCATGATTGCCCAGTACTACTTTCAAGTTTTCTTGGTGCTGATAGCACCAACGTAACACCTCAAGTGAGCCGCTACCACGATTAATTAAATCACCCACAAGCCAAAGCTGATCGAGTTTAGGGTCGAAATTAATATGCTTAAGTAAAGCCTGAAAGGCGTGATAACAACCCTGAATATCCCCTACTGCATAAGTCGCCATCAACAAGCTCCCAAAACAAAAAAGCCACTCAAAACTTTAAGTGGCTCTCTTAATAGCATTTTTATAATGGCCAAAAAACAGATTATTTAAAAGTGGCTCCTCCAGCATTAGCCATATAAACAACTGCATTTGAAACTTCATTGTCAGACAAGCTTGAATTGCCACCTTTAGCAGGCATGCTGCGAATACCATTAGTTGCATGACTAATCAAAGTTGCTTGACCTTGTGCAATGCGAGGTTTCCATGCATCTTTATCACCAATCTTAGGTGCATTCATCAGGCCGGCAGCATGACACATAGAACAAACGGCCTTAACGACCTCTTCACCTGTTTTATCAACATGCGGACCTGCATCTGCAGCGGCAACCACCACTATAGCTACTGGTTTAATATTTTCTAATACTGCTGCAGAAGTATCTGCAACAACTGGAGCTGGAGCTGGTGCTGGCGTAGCGGCTGGACTAGCTGACTTAGCAATTAAGGCAATAATTAACGTGAGTGCTAAGATAGCGCCAGGAATCACCAACATCAATTGCACGAAGGTAGAAGCTTTATATTCAGTATTGTTATCGCTCATTACAGTTCATTCCTATGGTTAATTTTAGTTTTCGGTATTATACCTGTTCATAGCCGCAGGTAAAAGTCCATGAAATCCAGCGCTTTGCTATAATGCTGCTTCACAAGCGCCCGTAGCTCAGCTGGATAGAGTGTTGGTTTCCGAAGCCAAAGGTCGCGCGTTCGAATCGCGCCGGGCGCACCATAAACTACTCGCTTTCAGCGATAGCACTTACTAACATTTATTTCCCGTGCCTTGTTTGTGCCCATTTCGTGCCCAAACCGTGCCACATAAATTCTTGAATAAGCTCAATTGACTCTAAACTGACTATTAGTGTCTGCGCCTAAAGTAAAGGTCCCGCATTTGAATCGCGGCAGGCGCATCAAACTCTTAGCCCTTTAAAACCTAAAGGCTTATTGCAAGCAGCAGTTTTGCCCAAGC
>CAIOPD010000064.1 GCA_903860085.1 uncultured Pseudomonadota bacterium | reverse complement strand
GGCGCTACTAAGGTCTAGACCAGAGTGCTGTAAGAGTGTTCTTGAACCAATAGGCTGACCATCACTGATGTAATGCTCTACTAAAGTTTTAAGCAAGATTTGTGCGCGTTTATCCAACTCATACACCTCAGATTAATCCCATACACCATGGCATGATGCTAGAGGTGTATTTTGCCTTAATTAGACATGGTCTTGTAGCTTTAGTATGGAATTGAACGAAATTTAAGTGGTTTTCACCTTTTGATTTTATTTAATTTGTTTGCGCTCTAGTTTTCCTTTATCAGAAGCCACAACTGTGATTTAATTTAGAGATGCAAAATTCTTTCAAAACGATCGCCATTATTGGCAAATACATGGCGCCTAAAGCTTTGCAGCAGATGCAAGCTGATTTGGTTAATTTAGCGCAGCATTTACAGTCTCGCAATATCACCGTTTATATAGAAAAGAATACGGCACTACATGCGCCAATCAATGGTTTTAAAACCATAGGCTTGGATGAAATCGGTGAAATAGCCGATTTAGCTATTGTGATGGGCGGTGACGGGACTATGCTGAGTGTAGCGCGCAGTTTGATTGATGCCGATGTGCCACTGGTTGGCATTAACCGTGGTCGATTTGGGTTTTTAACTGACTTACGCGCAGAAGAAATGCTAGTGGCGGTAGATCGCATTTTGGCAGGTGGTTTTAGTTTAGAGCCACGCATGCTATTAGCGACGCAGATAATACGCGACGGCAAAGTGTTACATGCCAACTATGCCTTAAATGATGCGGTGATTAAAAGTGATCTGCGCTTAATTGAGCTTGAAGTTAAAATCAACCAACAATTTGTGCATAAGCAGCGTAGTGACGGCTTAATCATTTGTACCCCGACAGGCACTACCGCATATGCAATGTCAGCTGGCGGTCCAATCTTGCACCCCAATTTAGATGCGATAACGCTGGTGCCGATTTGCCCACACACATTGAGTAACCGCCCAATTGCAGTCAGCAGCAGCAGTCACATTGAGGTGAGTCTAATGCAATTTGATGAGGCGCAACTCAGTTTTGATGGACAATATCAAGTGGCATTGCAGATTGGGGATAAGGTGTTGGTGCAACGCGCCGAAAAAACTATCTCCCTATTACACCCTAGCGACTACTGTTATTTTGACATGTTACGCAACAAGTTAAACTGGGGCTAAATCAATGTTACAGAGCCTTTCCATCCGTGACTTTGTCATTGTTAGCACTCTTGATTTGGAGTTCTCCTCTGGATTTACTGTGCTTACTGGAGAAACTGGAGCAGGTAAGTCTATATTGATTGATGCCTTATCGTTGGCCTTGGGGGCCCGCGGTGAGGGTGGCGTGACCCGAGTCAATTGTGATAAAGCCGAGATTAGCGCTATTTTTAGTGTCACTCATAATTCAGAAGCATTGCGTTGGTTAGCAGAGGCTGAAATGGAATGCGATGCTGGCGAGTTGGTGTTGCGTCGCGTGATGTATGCCGATGGCAGATCGCGCGCTTTTATTAATGGTATTAATGTCAGCATTGCGCAATTAAAAGAGTTGGGTGAGTTGCTAGTCGATATTTACAGCCAAAACGCACACCATTCGCTTTTAAAGTCTGCCACTCAGAGAATAGTTCTAGATAATTTCGCTGGCCTTTCAGAATTGGCGACTGAGGTTGCTGCTAACTACAAAGGTTGGCATCTTCTGCATCAACAGCGCTTGGCCGCTGAGAAAAATGCCAGTGCCTATGCTGATGAATTAGCGGATTTGCGGGATCAAAGTTATGAATTGTTGCAGTTGGTCATTAGCCCCAACGAGTGGGAAGAGTTGCAGCAAGAGCATTTGCGCTTGTCTCATGGCGCCAGTTTGCTTACGGGCGCAGAGTCCTGCCATGAGCTGCTAAGTGAAGGTGATGTATCCGCCATACATTTACTGACGCAGGTGCAGTATAAACTGCAAAATTTACAGGAATATGATGCAAGCTTATCCGAGGCGACTGAAGCTATAGATTCTGTCATTATTCAAGTAACCGAAACAGATCGCTTTTTAAATCGTTATTGCCAAAGCACTGAGCTTGACCCATCAAGCTTAGATGCATTGGATGCAAAAATACAAGTCATTCACAATGCCTCACGTAAATACAGGGTTAAGCCTGAAGAGTTAGCTGATTTATTAAGTCGCTCACAGGCGCGGATGGCTGAGTTAGAGTTGTTTGCTAATGATGCTGAGTTGGCAAAAAATGAGGCGCAAGCTTTTGAAAGTTATAATCAGCTGGCACAAACGCTGAGTAGTGGTCGCCATCTAGCTGCGGCTAGATTAAGCGCTGAAATTAGTGCGGAAATGCAACGTCTATCTTTAAGCGGTGGCAAGTTTGAGGTGGCGCTTACTGCACAAGCCCCAGCAGCTGTGGGTTTGGAACAGGTTGAATTCTTGGTGGCTGGGCATGCTGGCGTGGTGCCACGCCCACTTAATAAAGCTGCGTCAGGTGGCGAACTGTCACGTATTAGTTTGGCAATACGTGTAGTGACCGCTAAGCAAGAAAGTATTCCCACCATGATTTTTGATGAAGTGGATGTGGGTATAGGCGGCGGAGTGGCAGAAGTGGTTGGTCAATTGCTGAAGCAGTTAGGTGAGCCGCAAGCTGATGCTAGTCAACGTCAGGTGTTAGTGATTACGCATTTGCCACAGGTGGCTGCATTAGGGCAGCATCATTTACGAGTCAGCAAAGCCATGGTTGATGGACTAACTTTAAGCACCATTGCGGTATTAAATACCGAAGCGCGAGTGGCGGAACTGGCGCGTATGCTTGGAGGTGTTGAGATTACCGACACCACTCGTCAGCACGCGAAAGAAATGCTAGAGCGTACTTAAAGACTAATCGGTTACGCAGGGCTGTTGTTTACAGAGACCGTAAATGGTAAGCGAATGATCTTGCATAGTAAAACCTAATTTAGCGGCAGCACTTTCCTGCCGCTTTTCTATTTCTTCATCGTAAAACTCTGCCACTCTGCCACATTTTATACAGACGACATGATCGTGATGGCCGCCGGCATTCAATTCAAAAACTGCTTTCCCACTTTCAAAATGATGGCGTATTAATAATCCTGCTTGCTCAAACTGAGTCAAAACGCGATATACCGTGGCAAGTCCAACATCTTCACCTGAGTTAATCATGACTTTATAAATATCTTCGGCAGATAAATGACGGTCTTTGCTATTTTCAAATAAGCTCAAAACTTTGAGTCTGGGTAACGTGGCTTTTAGGCCTGCGTTTTTTAAGTCTTTTTGATCGCGCATGTATGGTTGCTCACATTTAACAATGACAGAGTTTTGGGATAGCGGTCTACGTGGTATATTAACGCCAATTCAAATTAAAAGTCATGCTATGCGCTACGTTTTCATATTATTAGTTCTTTTGTGTACTTCATGTGGCACTGCTTTGCCTTCGATTAAGCCTTACAAGCTTGATGTGCAGCAAGGTAATGTCGTGACCTCGAAGATGTTGCTCCAGTTGCGACCAGGTATGACTAAGTCGCAAGTACGCTTTATTATGGGTACACCTTTGATTCAAGATAGCTTTCACGGCAATCGTTGGGATTACGTGTATCAGTTGCGCGAAGGTGGTAAGTTAATTGAGCAGCGCCGAGTAATTTTAGATTTTCAAAGTGATTTGTTGAAAACGGTTCGTGGTGATGTGGTGGCAGCTACTGCCGACCCAAAGGCTGGAGTAGAGGGGTCTGATTCAGGCCCACGTCTCATAGAGCCCGCAAAAACCCCTAAAGAAAAAAGTTTAATGCAGAAACTGAAGTTTTGGCAAAAAGACGAGGCTGAACAAGCCAAAGAAGCCGCCGATGCAAAAGCAAGTGCAGATGAGGCTGTGAAAAAGGCAGCCGAAGCTGAAAGAGCCAAAGAAGCGGCAAAAGCAAAAGCAAGTGCAGATGAGGCTGCGAAAAAGGCAGCCGAGGCTGAAAGAGCTGCCGCTAAAGATAAAATTATTGAGCCTATTGCAGTTGAACCAATGCCGGCAGTGAAAGTACTTAAGCCTGTGCCGGAGTCGAAGGTTGTTGAGCCAGTGCAGGTCAATGAGCCCGCGGCAACCTCAGCGCCTGCCCCGGCAGTTAATTCACCATCTCCCTCAGACTTGAAGATTGATAAATCCTTAAGTGGCAATGCCCCTGAGTCAAAAGTAGAGAAAGAAGTGGCTACCCCAAGTGCGAATAATGCGGTGGTGCCTAAAGCGAAGGAATTGCCAGCAGAAAATGAGCCGGGTTTCTTTGACAAAATGCTTGAAAAAATTGGCTTTTAATTCATGGAAAATCCTTTAAAAATTGTCATCGTAGGTTGTTCTGGCCGTATGGGACATGTGCTACTGGAATGTGTATTCGCTGATGGTGAATTAGTTCTGCACGGAGCTGTTGATCGAGGTGATGTCGATGGGGTTGTTAACCCACATTTAGGACGTGATGCTGGTGAGCAGCTCGGTAAGTTGTCTGGCGTGAAGGTGGTTGATGATATCGCTGCTGCTCTAAAAGGCGCGGATGTATTGGTAGACTTTACGCGCCCAGAGGCAAGCATGAATTATCTCGCAGCATGCCAACAAGCTAAGGTGGCTATGGTTATTGGTACTACGGGTTTTTCTAACGAACAAAAGCTAGCAATTACTGATGCATCTAAGGATATCGGCATTGTATTTGCGCCAAACATGAGTGTGGGAGTAACTTTATTAATTAACCTAGTACAGTCGGCCGCTAAAGTGCTTAGTGAGGGCTACGATATAGAGATTATAGAAGCCCATCATAGGCATAAAGTGGATGCGCCGTCTGGCACTGCGCTTCGTTTAGGTGAAGCTGCAGCAAGCGCTTTAGGTCGCAATTTAGAGCAATGCGCAATCTATGGTCGTGAAGGCGTGACGGGTGAGCGTGATCCGTCTACCATCGGATTTGCTACCGTCCGTGGGGGCGATGTGGTGGGTGATCATACTGTTCTATTTGCTGGCATTGGCGAGCGTGTAGAGTTAACGCATAAAGCCAGTAGCCGCGCCACTTTTGCACTAGGTGCTTTGCGCGCTGCTAAATTTTTAAATGGTAAAGCTAGTGGTTTGTTTGATATGCAGGATGTATTGAACTTACGTTAATCGGTTATTTTCTTTGCTATAGACGCGTTGAAATTGGAGTTAATACGGCATCCTAGCAATTAATGAAAATGTAATTTTGCATTGATTAGTCGCATTTATTTCGCTATAATTCGTCAATTCTGAAACGGGAAGAGTTTATAAACTCGTCCCGTTTTGCATATCTGCCATCTGCTCATGATGGAACAAGAATAAATTTTAATTAGGTTGCAAAGCCAAAAGCCATGCAACGCCAAGGAGTTACTGTGTCACAAAACCTGCC
>CAIOPD010000063.1 GCA_903860085.1 uncultured Pseudomonadota bacterium | reverse complement strand
TGAGTTAACGCACCTATTTCCCAGTTTCACCTTGTTTGTAGAAAACAAACTTGGCACCTGACAACAAGTCACAATTATAGCGGTTATTTTTTTATCAAATTGAACTATTTTGTATTGAGGTTTGTACAGCACTCACTGCAATGTGTTGTAATACTTTTAAATATAGCGGTTAGCTATTGACCTTACTCATTTTTTTAAATTACTATGCCCCTATGGATGCCGACTTAAAAGCCTTAGAACAAAAACTCTCACAGCTCATTTCTCTGTGCGACGATTTGCGCAATCAAAATGCGCAATTACGCGTGGATTTAAATGCGACACAAACTGATGGCGCGTTACTAAAGGCTAATATGGATCAAGCGAGTGTGCGGATTGAAGCGTTGATGGAGAGCCTGCCTTAACGCAGCTACGGTAAAAGATAATGAACAAAGCTAAGGGTGTTGATGTCAATATAATGGGTCGTGACTTCACGGTGTCTTGTACCGATGAAGAGCGTCCTGGTTTGATTAATGCGGTTAATTTCTTAGATAAGAAAATGCGCGATATTCGCGATAATGGCAAAGTGGTTGGTGCGGAGCGTATTGCCATTATGACGGCACTGAATTTAGCACATGAGTTGCTTAATAGTAAAAGCGGTAGTGTGGATGTTGGTGATATTAAGCGTAGAGTTACCCAAATGCAGGATCAAATTGATAAGGCGTGTGCTACAAAGTAAACACCTTGCGAGTTTTCAGCAGTACAGTATTTAGATATTTTTAGGTTGGTTTTGCTGGGCATAGAACCCGCCATTTAATTCCAACTTTCACAGTTTGTTCTCTGCGGTGCGGTTTAGGCTAATAATTCCTTGAACTAGTTTATAGCATCGGTTTCGGTCATTCGAGTTGTTGTGTGCGCGCCCTAAATTGAGTGTTCTTTTAAGAATCTCTTGGCGGGTGTACCTAATGCGCTCTAGGCCTTTTCCACTTGAGCCTTTTTGGTTCAGGATGCTGGTCTAAGCTTTATCCGTGGAGAACTCCTTTTTTTGTTTAGCGTAACTCGTGATATTTAAGGTCAGCCAAGCTCACAATCTCTAAGCAATTGACGTGACATGCTTCTAAGATGACTGGGGGTGCAAAGCCTGCTTCGGAAGCCTCTAGCCAGCGTGCCGCACATACACACCAACGATCACCAGCTTTTAAACCTTCAAAGCCGTACTCTGGTCGCGGTGTGCTTAAGTCATTGCCACGAGAGATAGAGTAAGCTAAAAACTCATCGGTGACTTGCGCGCATACAGTATGGCTTCCATTATCATTAGGCCCAGTCTCGCAACAACCGCTACGCGTAAAGCCGGTGAGCGGGTTGAGGCTGCACAATTGTAACGCTGTGCCGAGTACATTTTTGTCCTGCGGCTTTTTGCTAAGATGATTGGCCATTTAAATACTCTCTAAATTTTGATAAAGTTGCAATTCGTGTGTCGTAATGACAGGCGCTGGCAATTCAGTTGATATGGCCAATCATAACAAATTTAATGAAAGGTGAACTATGCGCTATTGGCTAATGAAGTCTGAACCGAGCGATGTCTCTATTGATGACTTGGCAGGTTTTCCTAACCAAACAGTCGATTGGTATGGCATTCGTAACTATCAGGCGCGTAACTTTATGCGCGACCAAATGCGAGTTGGCGATGGTGTGTTTTTTTACCACTCCAATTGCGATGTCCCTGGCATTGCTGGCATTGCTGAGGTCTGTACGCTTGCGTATCCAGATCGACTTCAATTCATCAAGGGCCATAAATACTACGATGCCAAAGCGACACCAGAAACACCACGGTGGTTGAATGTAGATGTGAAATTGGTCAGAAAAACACGATTGTTAAGCCTAAAAGAGTTACGTACTTTTTCTGAATTAGAGCATATGCGCATCCTGCAACGTGGGAACCGATTGTCGATTACGCCGGTAGATCCTAAAGAGTGGGATTTTATAATGACTCAACTTAAGGGTAAGTCTTAAGGGGGGTACTACGGTATTGACCCAAAAGAAATGAAATGATGAAGGGCTGGAGTAAATTCCAGCCCTTTTTCTTTTCGGATGTCTGCTTGGGGGTGTCGCGCTTAATAGATTGTTAGTCTGTTATGGGCCGA
>CAIOPD010000062.1 GCA_903860085.1 uncultured Pseudomonadota bacterium | reverse complement strand
TAGATTAGCCAAGCTTTGTGACTCTTCATCCAGCAACATATCAATCACCTTAGGTGCTGCTAATACACGAAGTTCGCGCGCATTAAACTGGCGCGCCTCACGAAGCAACTCACGTAAAATTTCATAACATACCGTTTGTGCTGTTTTTAGTTCGCCGCGACCCTGGCAACTTACGCACGTTTCACACAGTATATGCGCCAAACTTTCACGTGTGCGTTTACGCGTCATCTCAACCAAACCTAGCGGCGTAAAGCCGTTAATACCCGTGCGAGCCCGATCTCGTGCTACTGCTTTTTGCAACTCATCTAGTACGGCATCGCGCTGGGTATCTTCATCCATATCAATAAAATCAATGATAATAATGCCACCCAAATTTCTGAGTCGTAACTGACGCGCAATTGATTGCGCTGCTTCTAAATTAGTTTTAAATATAGTGTCGGATAGGTTTTTACCACTCACAAAACTACCAGTGTTCACATCTACTGTGGTCAGGGCTTCAGTTTGATCAAAAATCAAATAGCCGCCCGACTTGAGCTCCACTTTACGTGACATCGCTTTTTCAATTTCTTGTTCAATGTTGTACAAATCAAATAGTGGGCGCTCACCTTGGTAATGCACTAACTTATTCAACGCAGTAATAGCATATAAATTGGCAAAATCAGTTAATTTTTGGTAGGTTTCACTTGAGTCAATACGCACCACTTCCGTGTCATCGCTTAGCACGTCTCGTAACACACGCATGGCTAAATTTAAGTCTTGAAAAATCAACGAGCGTTCTGGTACCGTAGTGCTTTGAGCCACAATGTGTGCCCATGTTTTGCTTAGATAATCTATATCTGCGCGCAACTCCTCATCTGAAGCTGCTTCCGACATAGTTCTAATGATATAGCCTCCAATTCTGGGCTCTGTTAGCAAGCTCAATAGACGTGCTTTTAACAATTCTCGCTCCGACTCTAGCTCTATGCGTTGCGACACGCCGATATGCTCTTGCTGAGGCAAGTAGACTAGAAAACGACCAGCAATACTAATTTGAGTGGTGAGTCGTGCGCCCTTGGTACCAATTGGCTCCTTAATCACCTGCACCATCAGCGACTGTCCTTCACGTAACACTTCTTGTATCGGCCGCTGCAAGCTAGCATCACCACATTCGAAAATATCGCCTGCGTGTAAAAATGCCGCACGCTGCAAACCTATTTCCACAAAGGCTGACTGCATGCCTGGTAATACGCGGCAAACGACACCTCGATAGACATTGCCAACCAAGCCCAGAGATGAACCCCGTTCAATTTGCAATTCTTGCACTACGCCATTCTCCATCATAGCAATGCGCGTTTCTTGTGGGGTCACGTTGATTAGTATCTCTTCACTCAATTTAGATTCTCTTTTAACTTTTATTTAATATTGGTCTTGAATTTGTGGCTGATATTTCTATATTGAGATAATGCCGTGCTTTCTTAAGAGTGCCGCTGTTTCATAGACAGGCAAGCCCATAACACCACTATAACTGCCTTCAATACGCTTAATCCATGCGCTAGCTAAACCCTGTATGCCATAACTACCCGCCTTATCTTTGTGTTCCCCGCTAGCGATATAAGCATCTATTTGCGCTGTAGTCAAAGTCATCATTTCAACCAGTGTCGTGGAAATCACGACTTCAATGTGATCAGCAACTGCTAATGCTACTGCAGTGTGCACATGATGCAAGCTACCAGATAATGCCTGCAGCATATTATGAGCATCATTATCATGTTCAGGCTTACCTAGCAACGCTCCCGCCAACTCAACCGTAGTGTCTGCTGCTATAACTGGGCGCTCACGCTGAGTCTTTGTCAGCGTCTGTATGCAGGCTTCAGCTTTTTGCCGTGCCAAGCGTATGACATAGCTTTGTGCAGACTCCTGGTTTAACTGTGTTTCATCGATGTCTGCAGGTAGCGATTCGCATTTCAATCCTATCTGCAATAACAACTCCACACGGCGTGGGCTACGTGAAGCAAGATATATGACGGGTGGAGATAAAACTGAAGGCTTCAACATTTACTTACTCAAATTTGCTTACTCAATGATTGCACTTTAATTTACTATACTTAAATTAACAAATCATTAATTACTTAAAACCATATTTTACTGGAAAGGTTCACCATGACAGACTGGGCTCCACTGATTAAAGTGACCATCGCTTTATTTGCCATCGTCAACCCGATTGGCAGTCTCCCAATTTTTATCAGCGCCACCGACGGCTGGAACCGCAGAGACCGTGCCAGAACTGCAAAAACTGTTGCTATCAGCGTATTTACCGTTCTATCTGTTGCGGCCTTTCTAGGCGACCAAATTCTAAGTTTTTTTGGCATCTCCATCCCTTCATTTCAAGTGGGTGGCGGTATCTTATTGTTACTAATCGCAATCTCTATGATGCATGGCAAGCAAAGTGGCACCCGGCAAACCCCTGAAGAAGCACAAACCTTAGCTGAACGTAAAGTCATTGCCATCGTGCCACTAAGTATTCCATTGCTAGCTGGCCCTGGTGCAATCAGCAACATGATTATTGCGGCGCAACAAAATAGTGGCATCCTCTGGCATTTGTCATTGCTAATCCCGATTGTCACTGTTGCTTGCGTGATCTGGTTGGTACTGAGACTTTCAGTCCCTATCTCCAACCAACTGGGGAGCATTGGCATCAATATCGTAACGCGTTTAATGGGCTTAATCTTAGCCGCAATGGCCGTTGAATTTTGTGCGCATGGCCTACTAGGCTTATTTCCTAAGTTAGGAATGTAGAAGACAGGCATCACTAAATTGGCTGCGTTCAGGTTAAAATAGAAGCATTCGATTAATAATTATGCCTTTTGAAGACTCCCTCCATGACCCAAGATACACAATGGATGCCACATGCCACCGTCGCCGCCATCGTTGAACAAGATGGTAAATTCTTATTGGTAGAGGAAAGCACTGATCGGGGCAATCGATTTAATCAACCCGCCGGCCATTTAGAAGACAACGAAAGCTTATTGCAAGCGGTTGTGCGCGAAACCCTGGAAGAAACGGCTTATCAGTTTGAACCACAAGCGTTGCTTGGTATTTATCATTGGAAGCATGAGCATAACGACACTACTTATTTACGCTTCGCCTATATCGGCAGCGTAAACAATCATCAGCCGCTATTAGCGCTTGATGAAGGTATTATTCGAGCTGTTTGGATGACTATAGATGAGATTCGTAGCAAACATCTACTGCTTCGCAGCCCGCAAGTACTTTCCTGTATAGAGGATTATCTGCGTGGCCAAAAATTTCCATTGTCGGTAGTCACCCATTTATAAACACCTATTACCAAGCAAGCTCCTTAAAATTAGAACACCATTAAATTAAAATTCCATGAATCTGAATAAAGCACAAAAAAAGAAAGTGGTCGTAGGCCTTTCCGGCGGCGTTGACTCGTCAGTTACTGCGCTATTACTTAAACAACAAGGCTATGAAGTGACAGGCTTGTTTATGAAAAACTGGGAAGATGACGACACAGATGAATACTGTTCAAGCAAACAAGATTTGATTGATGCAGTTTCAGTGGCGGATAAAATTGGCATTGATATTGAAGCCGTTAATTTTAGTGCTGAATATAAAGATCGTGTCTTTTCTAACTTCTTAAGTGAATACAAAGCTGGACGCACGCCAAACCCAGATATTTTATGCAATGCCGAGATTAAGTTTAAGGCCTTTTTAGATCATGCCATGAGCTTGGGAGCTGACGTCATAGCCACCGGCCACTATGCGCAAGTTCGAGAAAATCCGCTAAGACCAGGCTTATTCCAATTACTAAAAGCCGATGATGGTAGCAAAGATCAAAGCTATTTTTTATATCGGTTAAATCAAGCTCAACTCTCAAAAACTCTGTTTCCACTGGGCACTTACTTAAAGCGTGAAGTACGAGAAATAGCGCGTGACGCTGGATTGATTAACGCGGAGAAGAAAGATTCTACTGGCATTTGCTTTATTGGAGAACGCCCGTTCCAAGAGTTTTTAAGCCAATATTTACCGCGTGAGCCTGGTGATATCAAAACACCAGAAGGCAAACTAGTCGGTCGCCATGAAGGTTTGATGTATTACACCATAGGTCAACGCCAAGGTCTAAAAATTGGTGGGAGTCGTGAAAGCAATGGTGAGCCTTGGTTTGTGGCAGCTAAAGACATGGAAGCTAACATATTGATTGTGGTGCAAGGCCATACGCATCCATTACTTCTAAGTGACGGTTTGTTAGCCAGCCAATTACATTGGATAGCTGGTACTGAAGTTGAAGACAGGCCTCAGACTAATTGGGTATACGCGTCAAAAACACGCTACCGCCAGCCTGATTCGCCCTGCGAAATTGAGCGCTTAAGTACCGATGAAGTGGAGATTAAGTTTGGGCAAAAACAATGGGCGGTAACGCCAGGGCAGTCTGCTGTAGTCTATGAAAGCAATGTTTGCCTCGGTGGCGGAATTATTACCGCTCCCTTGTAAGTGCAAGCGCGGACTTAAGCCTGAGGAATAGTATCCTGAAACGACTGGCGTGTTAGTAAAGCATTATTTAGGTGCTGTAAATTTGGATATTCCGACTCTAGATTAATCACTGCACTAAAGCGCAGTTGCACATACCCCAACATACAGCCAACAGCAATGTCGGCTAGAGTCAGACTGTTGCCAAAACACCATTTATTTTGGCCTAAATCGTGATTAAGTACATGTAAGCCTCTCGTCACCTTGTCCATATGCTTGGTCAGCACT
>CAIOPD010000061.1 GCA_903860085.1 uncultured Pseudomonadota bacterium | reverse complement strand
AGCGTAGCCATTTGTATAGTAGTACTTTATATTTAGTTGTTATTTAAATTGTTCTTCGGTAAAACTAGTTTAATTTTAATATTAATCCAGCCAATGGCGGTAGGGTAATCACTAACGACTGTGGGTGGTTCATCCAGGCAATTTCTTCTGTGTGTAGACCCGCACCATTGCCGCGATCGCTCCCACCATAGCAAGCCGCATCACTGTTAAATAGCTCACGGTAACTGCCAGCTTGCGGCACGCCGATGCGATAATTGTCACGTAATACAGGGGTGAAATTAAGCACAACCAGCACAAAGCTATTATCTAAGCCACGTCTGACAAAGCTAATCGTTGATTGGTCAGTGTCGTGACAGTCTATCCAGGCAAAGCCTTCGTGGTCAAAGTCTAAGGTATATAAAGCTGGGATATCTTTATAGAGTTTATTTAAGTCTGCATTGACTTGCTTAATGCCTTGATGCCAATGGTGTCCCACATAGTCATCACCGAGTAAATGCCAGTCTAAACTACTGTTTACATTCCACTCACGACCTTGGCCAAACTCGTTGCCCATAAAATTAAGTTTTTTACCTGGGGCAGTCATCTGATAGGTCATGAGTAGGCGTAAGTTGGCAAATTTTTGCCAACTATCACCGGGCATCTTATCTAACAGAGAATGTTTGCCGTGGACAACTTCATCATGTGAAAACGGTAACACAAAGTTTTCAGAGTAGGCGTACAGTTGCCCAAAGGTGAGCATGTCATGATAGTAGCGTCTATGTACAGGATCGTTTTCTATATAAGCTAGCGTATCGTTCATCCAGCCCATATTCCACTTCATACTAAAGCCTAGGCCGCCTAAATATACAGGGCGTGACACCATAGGCCAAGCCGTTGACTCTTCTGCGATCGTGAGTACTCCAGTAAAGTCTTCACCAACCATTACATTTAGTTGCTTGAGGAATTCGATGACATCCAAGTTTTCACGACCACCAAATTTATTTGGCAGCCATTCACCTTCTTTGCGTGAGTAGTCTAGATAAATCATAGAGGCTACGGCATCAACGCGCAGGCCATCAATGTGAAATTCTTGTAACCAAAAGCTCGCATTCGCAATTAAAAAATTGCGCACTTCATTGCGGCCATAATTAAATATATAAGTACCCCAGTCTTGGTGTTCACCTAAGCGCGGGTCTTCATGTTCGTATAGTGCAGTGCCATCAAAACGGGCTAAAGCCCAATCATCTTTAGGGAAGTGACCAGGCACCCAGTCTAGAATTACGCCGATATTGGCCTGGTGAAAGGCGTCAATTAAAAAGCGCAAATCATCAGGCGAGCCGAAGCGGTTTGTAACGCCAAAGTAGCCGGTGGTTTGATAGCCCCAAGACTCGGTAAGTGGATGCTCTGATATAGGCATGAGTTCGACATGGGTGTAGCCCATGTCTGCGACATAAGGCACTAGTGTTTTAGCTAGTTCACGGTAGGTTAAAAAATGGCCTAGCGCATTGCGCTGCCATGAACCTAAATGTACTTCATAGCAATTAAACGGCGCATGTAACCAATCACGTGTTTTGCGCGCTTCTAGCCATTGCTTATCTTCCCACTGGTGATGGCTGGTACTGATCTTGGCAGCAGTTCCTGGCCGCTGCTCAAATTCAAAACCATATGGGTCAGTTTTAACGAGTACATTGCCGGTATGTCGATTGCGAATTTCAAATTTGTAAGTGTCACTAGTAGTGAGGTGAGGAATGAATATATCCCAAACACCACTGACGCCATGTGCGCGCATGCTATGGATGCGACCATCCCAGCCGTTAAAACTGCCGACAACACTCACGCGTTCTGCATTAGGCGCCCATACAGCAAATCGCACCCCCGCAACATGATCTTGGGTGATACATTGCGCGCCTAAGGTTTTGTAGGCTTGTTTTAATCGGCCTTCACCAAATAGGTAAAGTTCTTGTTGGGTGATGCTGGATTTAAAAGTGTAAGGGTCAAAGGTTTCGTAAGTGCTACCACCAGCCTCAACTTTGAGCATGCATGGCGTTTCAATTGCCTTGTTGCCCAACCACTCAAACAGACCTTCAGGATGCGTTTTTTTTAGCTCAATCCATGTTTTGTTAATCTGTACAGACACTTTGCTCGCTGCAGCAATAAATGTGCGCAAAACATAGGCATGTTCCGCTTCATCATTAACAGCATGTAAGCCTAAATAGCTAAATGGATCATAATGCCGCGCCGATAAAATCAGTTCCAATCCTAGAGATTGTGCTTCAGATTTTATTGGAGTCGATATAGATTTAACCAAGATGCATTTTCCCTGAGATTTTTCTAACAACTATTTTAATATTTTTATCTTTATTGAGTAGATTATAAAGCTTTAAGCTGATTATAATGTAATCAATTGCAGTCAATATCCAAATTAAACTAGTGAGCCCAGCTAGTGAGTTAATATAATTAAATAAACTTCAGGAGGGCGCCATGATTCAAGGTCAACATTCAGATCGTTTTGTTAGTAACCTTACAAAAAATACCGTCGCCATTATTCTAGCCGGCGGACGTGGTAGTCGCTTAAAAAATCTCACGGACTGGCGTGCCAAACCGGCAGTCCAGTTTGGTGGCAAGTTCCGTATTATTGATTTTCCACTTTCTAATTGTATTAATTCCGGCATACGGCGTATTAATGTGGCCACGCAATACAAGGCACAAAGCCTGATTCAGCATTTACAGCGCGGTTGGGGCTTCCTTCGTGGTGAGTTTAATGAATATGTGAATATTATTCCGGCGCAGCAACGTATATCCGATGACTGGTACAAAGGCACGGCGGATGCGGTTTATCAGAATGTGGACTTGCTGCGTGAGGGCGGCGGTGATTATGTGTTGATTTTGGCTGGTGACCATATTTATAAAATGGATTACGGCAAAATGCTGGCCACCCACGCCAAAAGTCAGGCTGACATGACCATCGCTTGTATTAATGTGCCGTTAGAGGATGCTAAGGGTTTTGGTGTGTTGGCAGTAGATGAAAGCGATCGCGTGATTGAGTTTGCAGAAAAGCCAGCTAATCCAAAGCATATGCCAGGCGATTCCACCAAAGCTTTTGCTAGTATGGGTATTTACATATTTAACGCTAAGTTTTTATATGAGCAGTTAATCCGCGATGCGGGTGATTCAAAATCTTCCCATGATTTTGGCGCAGATATTATTCCATACATTATTACAAAATATAAAGTACAGGCCCATCGATTCACCGATAGTTGTGTGGGAGCTAAGAATGACAACTATTACTGGCGTGATGTAGGTACCATAGATGCCTATTGGGAAGCTAATATGGAATTAACTAAAGTAATTCCTGAGCTTAATTTATATGATAGAGAATGGCCCATTTGGACCTGCCAAGAGCAGTTACCCCCAGCCAAATTTGTGTTTAATGACAAAGGTCGTAGTGGGCATGCCACTGATTCACTTGTATCAGGCGGTTGCTTAATTAGCGGTTCGTCAATCAATGGCTCTATCTTGTTTTCAGATGTTCGTGTCCACAGTTACTGCAGTATTGTTGGCTCAGTGATCTTGCCCAAAGTCACCATCAACCGTCATGTGGTGCTGAAAAATGTAGTAATCGATCGTGGATGTGTGATTCCTGAAGGCATGGAAATAGGTGTCGATCTAGCGTTGGATGCTAAACGATTTTACGTATCAGAAAAAGGCATCACCTTAGTGACCCCCGACATGCTGGGTCAAAGTTTATATCGCGTTGGTTAGGTTTTTCAGGTGATGCTGAAGTAATCTAAAAATTTATCATTGTTATTAATTAAGGTTGTACATTTAACACTTTTTGCGCGGAAATCTTTGCCGTTCACGGCGGAGATAGATAGCGAGGATAACGAAGTTATCCTTTACTTACTGTAAATTACATATACAATAGAATTTATGCTAACTGCAACCAAAATTCGTATCTACCCCAATGCTGTGCAAGCCGATAAGCTTGCCAAGGCCTTTGGCTGTGCACGCTGGTACTGGAACAACAGTCTGGCTGAGACACAAAAGGTTTATCAGGAAACTGGTAAGGGTTTAGGGCAATATCAACTCAATGCTCGGT
>CAIOPD010000060.1 GCA_903860085.1 uncultured Pseudomonadota bacterium | reverse complement strand
GTGCAGTTAAATACCGGTGTACCAGTTGCCAATGCCGTTTTGACAACTGAGGATGACGATCAGGCGCTTGCTCGTATGCATATCAAAGGTACTGAAGCTGCACAAGTGGCAGTGGAAATGTTTAATTTGGTCAGAGCGTTATGATTGAGGTAGAGAAGTCAGAGGCTGAGCATTTAGCGTTAACTACTTTAGTGGCAGAAAAAGCTGTAGAACAAGTTGCTGGCAATCATGCAAAACCAGCAAAAAAAAGTTTTGCTAAAAAAAGTTCAGGTCAAAATCGAAGAAAATCACGTGAGCTAGTTCTAAAAGCAGTGTATCGAGGCATGTTAAACCACTCAGAATTAGCACCTATTTTTCGTGACATGGTGGAAGATCCAGACTACAACAAGGCGGATGAGGCTTATTTCAAACAGTTGCTAGAAGCGGTAGTTGCGCATGCAGAGGCGCTGGATATTAAACTCGCCGACTTTATTGATCGCCCAGTTGCCGAGTTAAGTCCTGTTGAGCATGCAATCTTACGCATTTCAGGCTGTGAATTGATGTTTGATTTAAGTATTCCTTATCGCGTAGTGATCAACGAAGGTGTTGAGTTAGCTAAGATTTATGGCGGTGTTGATGGTCATAAATACATTAATGGCGTACTTGATAAGCTGGCAGCTGACGTGCGCGTTAATGAGGTTAGAAGCGCTAAAGTTTAAGGGCTTGGCAAGGCCTCGGCCTTGCAACCATTCTGGTCGCAGGCTAAATAGCTCCCTTGTTCATACCAATCACCTAACACCCATCTCGTCACCTGATGACCATCTATTTGCAATCTATGCTGATTAGGTCGGTGGGTGTGGCCATGAATCAATAGTTCTGGGTAATTATAGGCGCTAAATAAAGCGGCTACAGCGTCTTGATTTACGTCCATAATCTGCGCTAATTTTTGCGATTTTTCCTGCTCACTACGTAATCTAATCGCTTCAATTTGTTGCTTGCGGTCGGCTAATGGCTGCATTAGAAAATCTTGTTGCCATTGCGATTCCCTGACTTGGTATCTAAAGTGCTGATAGTCAACATCATCAGTGCACAGAGCGTCTCCATGACTTAAAAGCACGCGTTTACCCTGGATGGTAATTAAAGAGGGATCCGCAAGTAATTGGATGTTGGCAGCGTTACAAAAGCGAGCGCCAATTAAGAAGTCGCGATTGCCATGCATGAAATAAAGCTTTACACCGCAACTTGCTAAAGCTTTAAAAGCAGCAATCAAAACTTGATGCTGCTCTAAGTCATCATCACCAGCCCAATACTCAAATAAATCGCCCAAAATATAGAGCGAGTTAGCGTGTGTGGCGGTTTTGCTTAGAAAATCTAAGAAAGCTTGTGTAATCTCAGGGCGACTTGCACATAAATGCAGATCCGAGATAAATAAATCAGGGCGAACTGGGTTTGATCCTGATTTATTCTCGTTATTTTGCATAAATCGTGACGATGTTGAGACTGTCTTTAGTAGTTATTAGCTGCGTGTTGCAGTTTCAATCACTACATTTTCAACGGGTACGTCTTGATGACCTTTTTTGCTACCAGTCGCTACTTTACGAATTTTATCCACGACATCCATTCCGGCTGTCACTTTGCCGAAAACACAGTAGCCCCACCCGCTGGATGTAGGTCCGCTATGGTTAAGAAAGTCGTTATT
The DNA here is from genome assembly GCA_903860085.1 of uncultured Pseudomonadota bacterium. Classification (GTDB taxonomy): domain Bacteria; phylum Pseudomonadota; class Gammaproteobacteria; order Burkholderiales; family Methylophilaceae; genus Methylotenera. Next base: position 8,125 of record CAIOPD010000060.1, on the reverse strand, counting down.
GCCAACATTGATAAAAAACTGGCTGCTAGCTGAGTGCGGAGCTGAAGTGCGTGCCATAGCTACTGTATAAATATCGTTAGCTAAGCCGTTGTCAGCTTCATTTTTTATTTCAGCCAGTGATTCTTTTTGATTCATATTGATGTCAAAGCCACCACCCTGAATCATAAATCCATCAATGACACGGTGAAAAATTGTACCGTTAAAAAATCCATTGTCTACATATTGCAGAAAATTAGCCGCAGTAATTGGCGCTTTTTCTGCATTGAGTTCTATTGTAATTTCGCCGAAATTGGTAAGTAATTTAACCACAGTGAATCCTTAATAAAGAGTGAAAATAATTGGTAATAAGTAAAACGTATCTTTTATTTAATTGGCCTTGCCGACCAGTCTAACTTGTTGGATCACAATTTTTGACTTAGGTACATCAGTATATGGCCCTGAGTTCCCAGTAGGAGCAGATGCAATTTCACGTACTACATCCATTCCTTTAAGGACTCGACCAAATACGCAGTAACCGATTAGTTCTGGGTCAGGGCTCTGGTAATTCAAAAATTGGTTATTTTCTAGGTTAATAAAGAATTGCGCTGTAGCAGAGTTAGGGTTTGCAGTTCTTGCCATTGCTAAGGTGCCCACATCATTGAGCAAGCCATTACCTGCCTCATTGATAATAGGCGCACGCGTTTCTTTTTCAACCATGTCTGCAGTAAAGCCGCCACCTTGAATCATAAAACGATTAATTACGCGATGGAATATGGTGTCTTTATAAAAGCCTGCATTAACATAGCTAATAAAGTTGGCAACAGTTTTAGGCGCCTTTTCTGGATACAGCTCAACCACAAAATCACCGCGATTGGTTTCAAATACTAGCTGCGGGTTGGCCGCAAATGCTGTGTTGCTAAATAGTAAAGTGCTGCTTAAAAGTAAGCATGTTAAAAAAGCATAAACTTGACGCATATTTTTCCTTAGTTAATTCCAGTTTTAATTAGTTGCTATTTGTATGTGGCGACTGTGTAAACTATTTTCTAGTATCCAATGCTGTCATATTTGCATTATTAGCTGGCGCAATACTGTTAAAATCAAGGCTAGTCTTGTCCGAATGGCAGTGAGCAACGCAATAAAAATTATTCATTGTGCTATACTTTTTGGATTATTGCATCGAATGCGTAATTCTATCAATAGCCTAGGTAACCTCCAACAAATCATTTCGGTTTCAGACTATATATTTCGCGTGAACGCTCAATTACAGGCTTATTTATACTGGCTTGGATATAACCACCACTTCAAAATCAACCATAAATTATATTATGTTAAAAATTTACAATACCCTGGCGCGTGAAAAACAAGTATTTACGCCAATTATTGCTGGCAAAGTCAGTATGTATGTCTGCGGCATGACTGTATATGACTACTGCCATTTAGGCCATGCAAGGGTAATGGTGGCATTTGATATGGTGAATCGTTGGTTACGTACATCAGGATATGAAGTTACTTATGTGCGCAATATTACTGATATCGATGACAAAATAATTAAACGCGCGCAAGAAAATAATGAAACCATTGCGCAATTAACGCAGCGTTTTATTGATGCCATGGATGAAGATTCTGCAAAACTAGGTGTGGTGCGTCCAACACTAGAGCCAAGAGCAACTGAATTTGTTGACGGCATGATTACCATGATTAGCCTTTTAATTGATAAAGGTTATGCTTATGCCGCAAGTAATGGAGATGTTTTCTATGCTGTGAATAATTTTGCAGATTATGGAAAGTTATCCGGGAAATCCTTAGTGGATTTGCGTGCCGGTGAACGCGTTGAAGTTGATTTACATAAAAAAGATGCTATGGATTTTGTCTTGTGGAAATCAGCAAAGCTGGGTGAGCCAAGCTGGGAATCTCCTTGGGGCAAGGGTCGTCCAGGCTGGCATATTGAATGTTCTGCCATGAGCGCCCACTATTTAGGGCAGCATTTTGATATACATGGCGGTGGCCAGGATTTGCAGTTTCCACATCATGAAAATGAAATTGCACAATCTGAAGCGGCTCATAGCCATGATGGTGAGCTATGTCAGATGGTTAACTACTGGATGCATAATGGTTTTGTTCGCGTCGATGATGAAAAAATGTCTAAATCTTTGGGCAATTTCTTTACGATTCGGACAGTGCTAGAGCAATATGATGCTGAGGTGGTGCGTTTCTTTATATTGCGTGCTCATTATCGTAGTCCACTTAACTATTCTGATCAGCATTTAGACGATGCTAAGTTGGCGCTAACTCGGCTATATACGGCTTTACGTGGTGTAGAAACTACCGATGAGGCTGTTGATTGGCAGTTAGCGCCAGCGGCAAGCTTTAAAGCTGCCATGGATGATGACTTTAATACACCGTTAGCATTTGCCGTATTGTTTGATTTAGCCAGTGAGCTGAATAAAACCAAATCTGCAGTCACAGGATCATTGCTTAAAAACTTGGCGGCAGTCGTTGGCTTATTACAACGAGATCCAGATACTTTCTTACAAGGTGAGATTGAGCAAGTTTGTCAGTCATTGGATGTGGATGCTTTGATTGTTCAGCGCAACCTTGCCAAGCAATCCAAAAATTTTACCGAAGCCGATAGCATACGCAAAACCTTGGCTGAAGCCGGTATCGTATTGGAAGACTCTCCGCAGGGAACAACATGGCGACGCGCTTAACAACAAGCCTTATAAATTTTTGTATACCTACCATTATTAAAGCCTGTAAAAGGAACTCGCATGCCTGTTAATTTGAATACTCCTGCAGCTAGCAGCTTATTGCCCATCAATGGAGTCACGCTTGGTTTTGCCGAAGCGCATATACGAAAAGCTAATCGTAAAGATTTATTGGTGATCTTGCTTGCAGAAGGTAGTCATGTATCTGGTGTTTTTACGCAAAACCAATTCTGTGCGGCACCGGTATTGCTCTGTAAAACTCACTTGGCCGGCGACCAACCGATACGTGCGCTACTTGTGAATACTGGTTGTGCAAATGCCGGTACTGGTGATGATGGCTTGTACCGTGCAAAATTAACCACAGAGGCTTTAGCTATAGCTTTGAACATTCATCCACAACAAGTGTTGCCATTTTCAACGGGGGTGATTTTAGAGACACTGCCAGCAGATAAGGTGATTGCTGGATTACCAGCGGCCATTGCTAACTTAAAGCAAGACAATTGGCTTAATGCTGCGGAAGCAATTATGACCACGGATATCGTGGCCAAAGGCACGTCTCGTCGTATTGTCTTGGGTGGCAAGTCGGTGACCATTACTGGTGTCAGTAAAGGGTCTGGCATGATTCATCCCAATATGGCGACTATGTTGGGCTATATTGCAACCGATGCTGTAATTAGTTCTTCAGCCTTGGATAGTATTATCCGTTTCGCGGTTAACAAGTCGTTTAATTGCATTACTGTCGATGGGGACACTTCGACCAATGACAGCTTGATTATGATTGCCAGCAATCAAGCGGGTAATGATGAAGTTACTGAAAATAGTGCAGAATTTACTGTATTACGTGATGCCTTAACTGATGTGGCTATTGAGTTGGCGCAAGCCATCGTTCGTGATGGAGAAGGCGCTACTAAATTTATGACTGTCACTATTGAAGGTGGTCGTGACGAGGCTGAGTGCAGAAAAGTCGCTTATGCCATTGCCCATTCACCTTTAATTAAAACTGCTTTTTTTGCCTCAGATCCTAATCTAGGTCGCATTTTAGCTGCTATAGGCTACGCTGGAGTTGAACGGCTTGATATCAATGCGCTTAAGCTGTATTTGGGCGATGTTTTGGTGGCCGAAAAAGGTGGCCGTGCGCTAGCGTATGAAGAGGCACAGGGCGTTGCCGTGATGCAGCAGCCAGAAATTCTAGTACGAGTAGACCTAGCGCGCGGTAATGCGAGTTGCACAGTTTGGACCTGCGATTTTTCATATGACTACGTCAGAATCAATGCAGACTATCGCTCTTAATCTAAACCTGCATAAGCAGTTTTGTCATCTTGATCGCTTTCGTAGCCTCTAGCTTAGTGACAACTTCTAATGTTATTGATGCTGCAGTCGGCGTCATTCAGGATAAAAATGGCTTGGTGCTATTAGCGGAACGCCCAGCGGGAAAACCTTGGGCTGGATACTGGGAGTTTCCCGGTGGTAAAGTTGAGGTAAATGAAACACCAGAGTTGGCGCTCAAAAGGGAGTTGCAAGAGGAGTTAGGAATCACAGTCACTGTTTGCTATCCGTGGCTAACCCGAACTTTTGACTACCCCGCAAAATATGACGCTAGTGGCAACTTAGAATCTCCAGCTAAAACCGTTAAGCTACATTTTTTTGTAGTGGTGGATTGGCAGGGTGAGCCGAAGGGCTTGGAACATCAAGTCTTAAGTTGGCAAAATCCAAAAAAGATAAGCGTTCAACCTATTTTGCCAGCAAATGCACCTATTTTCGGCGGTTTGGGATTAGCGCCTCTTTATGCCATTACTAATTTAAGTGAGCTGGGAGAAGCGCTGTTTTTTGAATACTTAGCGCATGCCTTACAAAACGGTTTAATGATGATACAAGTGCGCGAAAAACAACTGTCAGTTGAAGCTTATCAGAAATTTGCACAGCGTGTGATTGCATTGGCGCTTCCCTACCAAGCTAAAGTTTTCTTGAACTCGCACTGTGTGAAAGCTGATTTAAATTTAGTATCCCAACTTAACGCGAGTGGCGTGCATTTTACCGGTGAAGATTTGATGCAGTTACAGCATAGGCCTGCCAACATGTTATGTGGCGCTTCTTGCCATGGTGCCCGTCAGTTGGTTCATGCCGCTAAGCTGGGATTAGATTATGTGACGCTGTCACCAGTGATGGCAACTCGCAGTCATGACGATGTCCTACCCTTAGGATGGGAGGCATTTACTGACCTCATTGAAAGCTATGCTTTGCCGGTATATGCGCTTGGTGGAATGCAAACTTCGAATTTACATCAGGCCAGAATGCATGGAGCGCATGGTGTGGCTATGCAGCGTTCAATTTGGGTCAAGGCTCAACTATTACAATAATGGGTTAGTGTTGCTGCTCTTTTTCAGCGCGCACTAGGGCTTTAATATTTTGCTTAAATTCAGTCTTGTTCTTAGCTTTGAAATAAAGCACAAAATTGACTGATTCACCTACAGCGAGTGTCTTTTTCAAATCAAATAACATGAAATGAAAACCGCCAGGTTCAAGCTTATAAGGTTTCCCCGCAACTAATGATAGATTATCAAGCATGCGCATTTTCATCACGCCGTTTTGCATCGTCATACTGTGAATTTCTACACTATCGCTCACATCACTTTCGACACGAACTAGGGTGATATCTTGAATGCTAGTTAACGTCATATAAGCAGCACCTACATCCTGACCAGGGTGACTTGGACGTACCCATGCGTCTTTTATGCTGATTGAGTTCTGAGTAATGCTAATGTCGGAATCCAACGCATAAGCATTAGAAAAGTAAGCTAAAAAAATAGTGGACACTATGATAAAACTGATGCGAGAATTTTGAAGTAAATTGGCCATGTTAATTCCTAGGTGAGAGGGCTAAACGGGAATGTGATGAAAATACGAATGAGTTTATGGCTTAAAACTTTCATCTGAAATGTCGTCGTACATTTCATCCATCTTAATTGCTTCAGGAATAGCATACTGTTCGCTTGCCCATAGTCCTAAATCAATCAGTTTGCAGCGTTCGCTACAAAAAGGTCTAAAGGCATTGGATGGTGAAAACTCTGATAAATTGCCACACTTAGGGCAGGCAACTAAACGCTTTGTAATTGTGGTCATGTCCGTGAGTCTTAAACGTAATTTACTAGGGGTATTGCTCAACTTCTGTGCAAAACTATAGGTTACATAAAGTTAAGCTAAATTTAACATCTATTTCATGTTTTTGCGGTTTCTGAGCACTTTCAAGTGTACTAAAGCGTATGTTAATCGCATATTTATTGGCGCTTACTTCTGGAAAACAGGCGATGTTGTCTGCTAAGACAACACGCAACATTTGAGCTGGTTTGGCACCACCTAGCATCTGTTGGTAAGAACCATTACTCGCTATTAAGTGTGTGGTAGCGCCACTGCCGCGCAAAATATGTAAGATAATGCCAATCGCTTTATGCATCGGTAATAAGGGTTTGAGCCATGAGTCAAAATCCTGTCTGCGCCGAGTTTCGCCAAGGCCTAGCCAGTAATGGTAAGAGGGTAAATCAAACTCACACACGCCCCCCGGAATTCCTGCCCGTTGTTTGATGCTCATTAGCCATTCATTGGATCGCAGGGTTTGACCCAGCTTAGTGGTTTCAGCACGCAAGGCTTCAGCAGTAATATCAATGTCTGCCAATATGGTTTCTAGGGTTTTTGCTGAAATGCCTGGGTTGCCGCGAAGGGCAGTCATTGCCGTTCTTTGCCGATCAAGTTCTTGTAATAGGTCAAGTTTGAGTTCGGCTCTATCAACGACATCTAAGATTTGCAATAGCGTTAGCAAGGCACAGTGGTGCTGATACTCATTGCCTGCTTCTACGTTGTACAAAACTTTGGCGAACAAATCCTCTACGCGTAGTAATGTGCGTATGCGTTCGTTAAAGGGGTAATCGTAGCTAGGCATTATTCATTACATAGTTAACCAAGAAATACTATTTTAGTAGCAGATTTATACTTGAGAACAATTATTAAATTTATTTGCTAACTATGCAAGAGTTAATGAACTTTTTATGGATTTCAGTAATTTTTTCTTCCAAATCTTCCAGAGAGCCATTGTTGTCAATGACGAAATCAGCGCGACTTATTCTATTGATTCTTGATAGTTGTGCCGCCATCATGGCTCTTACATCAGGTGCGCTTAGTTGACTGCGAACCATGGCACGCTCCACCTGTAAATGTTCATCACAATCAATGGCAATACTCTGATTAATAAGCGACTGGTAGCGGTCATTTTCAAATAGTAAAGGCAGTACTAATATTTGATAAGGCGGGTTTAATCGATCTGCATTTATCGACAGTTGCTGCAAAGCCAAATCGTATATCGCTGAGTGCATGAGTGCTTCAAGTTTTAAGCGCTCTTCTTTATTTCCAAAGATGTGGTTACGGAGCTTGGTACGGTCTAGTTTGCCTTCGTTTGTGAAAAATTTCGCACCAAAAATACTGCGAATTTCAAGCAGTAAGGGGCTGTTATCAGCGGTTAAGGCGCGTGAAATTTCATCTGTATCAACTACAGGCACGCCAAGCTTGGCAAATTGTTTAGCCGCTTCACTTTTGCCAGAACCTACGCCGCCGGTAAGGCCAATCACTGGAGTATGTATTAATGACATTTGAATTGTTCGCACTTAAACTCAGTAAGAGTGAGGGATTTGTGTGCCAAAAAATAGTGCGAAAAAGCCACCGATTGCTAAAAATGGTCCAAATGGCATGGGAATTTCACGACCACGCTTCATTAGAAAAATTAAGCCTACGCCAACGGCTGCGCCTAGTAAGGAAGACAATAAAATAACAGCTGGCAATAATTGCCAGCCAAACCATGCGCCGATAGCGGCCAGTAACTTAAAATCCCCATAGCCCATACCTTCTTTGCCGGTCACAAATTTAAATAGCCAGTAAATAAACCATAGCGCTAAATAGCCAGTCACTGCTCCCACGATCGCTGATTTAATATCAGTAAAGCCGGCATTTAGATTAAACACTAAACCTAACCATAGTAATGGTAAGGTAATGTCATCAGGTAATAGTTGAGTGTCAAAATCAATAAAACTAAGTGCAATAAGTGCGGAAGTAAATATAGCTGCAAATAATGCATTATTGGTGCAGCCAAACTTCCAGCTAATGAAGCCAAAAAGCATCCCGGTGAGTGCCTCAATCAAAAGGTAGCGGGGGTTTATAGGTGCTTTGCAGATGCGGCATTGACCCTTTAATATTACATAACTAATGACAGGTATGTTCTCTAAAGCAGAAATCATATGCCCGCAGTGTGGGCAAGCTGATCTAGGTTTTACGAGGCTGTATTGCTTAACATCAGCGACGGGCTGACCCTGAAGTTCTAGGCAGTTGTTTTGCCATTCGCGCTGCATCATTTTCGGTAGACGGTAAGTTACTACATTTAAGAAACTGCCGACCACTAG
>CAIOPD010000059.1 GCA_903860085.1 uncultured Pseudomonadota bacterium | reverse complement strand
CGTTTAACCATAGAAACGATTAAAGAACGCCAAGAAAGCGAATTGATTAACAATGCTGAATACGGTTTGTTGAACAATGTAGCGCCCGCGTTTAAAGTGCAACCGCGTACTGGTGCACCTACACCTGATGACATGGATGAGTTGATTTCACGCGTCTGGAAAGAGCCTGGCTTTTTCTTGGCGCATCCTTTAGCTATAGCCGCTTTTGGTCGTGAATGTACGCGTCGGGGTGTACCACCTGCTACTGTTACTCTATTTGGCTCACAGTTCTTGACGTGGCGAGGCCTGCCTATCATTCCATCTGATAAGCTGAAAGTTGTTAATGGTAAAAGTAATATTTTGTTATTACGTACCGGTGAAAGTCGTCAAGGAGTAGTCGGTCTTTATCAACCTAACTTGACTGGCGAACTCAGCATGGGTCTTTCAGTGCGCTTTATGGGCATCAATCACAAAGCGATTGCCTCTTACTTGATTTCCTTATATTGCTCAATAGCTGTGTTGACTGATGATGCACTAGGCGTGCTCGAGAATGTTGAAGTGGGCAAGTACCATGAATACAAGTAACGTTGAGCCAACTCAATTTGCACAGCAAGGTTTTACTGAAAATGGCGGATTGCCTGATATAGCGCAGCTAACCAAATTGGCTAATGAGCTATTTACTGCCCTACCCTGCGATGGTTCAAGATTGGGTCAAGCTTCTACTTTGATAGCGAGTGGCTTGACTTCACCTTTAGCCTCTGCGGCAAGTGCGCAGGATTTTGCTTTGCCAGGCGATGCTGAGCTGAATACGTTTTTTGCTAATTCTTCATCGCCTTATCAGAGCGTGCAGGATAGTCTGGATACGGGTTCTGTGTACGGTAATAACTCACCAATCACTAACACTAGCTTAGCGGCTTTTGATAAATCGGTATTAGCTGGTATTTTGCCAAATGATTTTGGCTTGCCTGATGAAGCGCAATTACAGCAGTTATTAGTTTCGCGTGCGCCTACTGGGAGTAATCTTCACAGCTTTGACTCAGCCGAAAAGCTTCCTGCTGTAGCTGCGTTAAATCCGAGTATCACACCACAGGTTTCTGATGCTCATTTGCAAAAGTTGTTTGCTGAAAGTGCACCAGTAACAGAGATTCCCAGTCGTGTGGCGGGCGCTCCAGAGTCTGATCATGTGTTCTCTGGTTTTGACGCTAATTTGATTGCGGGACTTACGCCTAAAGCCTATGGTTTGCCGGGTGAAGCCGAACTACAACAACTATTTGTACCGGCGCCAAAAGTCCCTGTTAGTGCGAGTTCTAGTCCATCATTCTATTTTCTTGATGAGCTAAAATCTGACGGCTTTAACGCCCCAGCACTCAATTCAGCTCATCCGCCCTTTGATGTGCAAGCAGTACGCCGTGACTTTCCAATCCTAAAGGAAAGGGTTAATGGCCATCCTTTAGTTTGGTTCGACAATGCAGCCACTACCCAAAAGCCACAATCGGTGATTGATAGAGTCTCGTATTTTTATGAACACGAGAACTCAAATATTCACCGTGCAGCCCATGAACTGGCGGCGCGGTCTACCGATGCTTATGAAAAAGCTCGGGATACCGTAGCGCATTTTATGAATGCTTCGTCGTCCTCGGAGATTGTGTTTGCGCGTGGCACCACTGAAGCAATCAATTTAGTCGCTAAAAGTTGGGGTCAGCAAAATATCAAAGCGGGTGATGAGATTGTCATTACTTGGCTGGAGCATCATGCCAATATCGTACCTTGGAAACAGCTTTGTGACCTAACCGGTGCGATCTTGCGCGTAGTGCCCGTTGATGAAGATG
>CAIOPD010000058.1 GCA_903860085.1 uncultured Pseudomonadota bacterium | reverse complement strand
TTACATTCGTGCCGCATTTAACCCCATTAATTAGGGGGATACATGCTACCTTGTACGCGAAAATAACTAAGAGTGTTGATTTGCAGGCTTTGTTTGAGTCACGTTACGCTAATGAGCATTTTGTGGATGTATTGCCTAAAGGCACCCACCCTGAAACGCGTTCTGTGCGTGGCTCTAATCTATGCAGAATAGCTGTTCACCAACCACAAGGCAGTGACATTGTAGTGATATTGTCTGTGATTGATAATCTTGTAAAAGGTGCAGCGGGGCAAGCGGTGCAAAACATGAATATCATGTTTAATTTAGCTGAAACTAGTGGCTTACAAATCGTGCCATTATTGCCTTAGTTTGCACTTATTATGAAGCCAGTACGTAGAAGAATTAGGCGACATTTTGGCCTTACTGCCAAGCAAGTCGCTGTGCGCTCGCGTCGCCCATGGTACTTCCAGTGGGGGATCTCAACGCTATTGCTAGTGATTGGGTATGCTGTAGCATACTGGCAACTGACTAGTGGCGAAGATATGGGTGAAAAATTTAGGCAAGTGTCTGCACAAAATCAAAGCCTGCAGACCAAGTTGATCCAAATTGAGCGCCAATTACAAATTGAGCTAGTCACACAGCATAATCTTGAGCAAGAGCTCAATCATGTTCAGGACGAAAATATGCATATGAAAGAAGATTTATTGTTTTACAAGACGATGGTGAAAAATAAGAAGCCAACTCCTCGCCACTAAGCTTATAGTGCTGTGGCCAAGGGCAAGTAGCAATTGAATAAAGGTGGAAATTATGTTTTTTAAGAAAAGTAATCGAGTACAAAATAGTATAGATACCCTGATAGGCGCAGATACTCGCATTGATGGAAATGTATTTTTCTCTGGAGGCTTACGAGTTGATGGTGCCATTAAAGGTGACGTAACTGAACCAAATGCCAGTCCCAGCACACTAATTCTTAGTGAGAGTGGACGTATAGAAGGCGCGGTGATTGCATCTAAAGTTGTCATTAATGGTAAGGTAATTGGCTCAGTCAAAGCGAGTCAGTTTGTTGAGTTGCAAGCGAAATCAAGCATTACTGGCGATTTGTATTACAAATCACTTGAGATGCATACCGGTGCCGTGGTTGAAGGCCGGTTGGTGTATTTAGGCGAACCAGAAGCCGATGAGTAAATCTTAGCAATCCTTAATCCTGGATTGACCAAGAGCTTACGCAGTAGCATAATGATTTTATTGAAAGTTTTGAGGAGTGCATTATGAATGCAGTTGTAGATATAGCAGAAATTGAAATGCCGGCACCGTTGGTGTTTACTGACAATGCAGCCAAAAAGGTAAAAGAGCTGATTGAAGAAGAGGGTTCCCCTGATCTTAAATTGCGCGTATTCGTGAGTGGCGGAGGGTGTTCTGGTTTTCAGTATGGTTTCACTTTTGAAGAAGAAGTGAATGATGATGATACGCAGGTTCAAAAAGACACGGTTACTTTGTTGATTGACCCAATGAGTCTGCAATATTTAATGGGCGCTGAGATCGATTATCAAGATAGCCTGCAAGGATCGCAATTTGTCATTCGTAATCCGCAAGCAACGACTACATGTGGATGTGGATCTTCATTCTCAGTTTAAGCTGATCTTTTAGCTGAACAATAAAAAAGCCAAGCGTTGCTTGGCTTTTTTATTGTTCAATGTTGGCGATTCTTAGATTAAAGTTACCGTTTGTCTAAGGGAACAAGGTCTCGTCTAAGTGCGCCTGTATAAAGCTGTCTTGGCCTGCCAATTTTATGCTCAGGATCAGAAATCATTTCGCTCCACTGTGCGACCCAACCGGCAGTTCTTGCCATGGCGAAAATGGCAGTAAACATAGAGTTAGGAATGCCCATAGCGCGCATTACTATGCCACTATAAAAATCCACATTCGGATAGAGCTTGCGTGACACAAAGTACTCATCTTCGAGTGCAATTTTTTCCAGCTCCATCGCCAGCTTAAACATCGGATCATCATGCAAGCCTAACTCATCCAACACTTCATGGCAGGTGGTACGCATAATAGCTGCACGTGGATCCATGTTGCGATAGACTCGGTGACCAAAACCCATCAAGCGGAACGTATCAGTTTTGTCCTTGGCGCGCTTAATAAATTCGCCGATACGTGAAACATCACCAATTTCTTCCAGCATATTCAGCGTTGCTTCGTTAGCGCCGCCATGCGCAGGGCCCCACAGCGATGCGATCCCTGCAGAAATGCAGGCGAATGGATTCGCGCCACTTGAGCCAACCAAGCGTACCGTGCTGGTGGACGCATTTTGTTCATGGTCTGCATGTAAAATTAGAATACGTTCAAATGCCTTGGCTAGCACTGGATTGGGCGTGTATTTTTCACAGGGTGTTGCAAACATCATATGCATGAAGTTTTCAGCGTAATTCAGGTGATTCTGTGGGTACATAAATGGCTGACCCAAATTGTATTTATAGCTCCAAGCAGCAATCGTAGGTACTTTTGCAAGTAAGCGATGTGCAGAAATTTCGCGATGTTTTGCATCACGAATATCCATAGCATCAAAATAAAAGGCAGAAAGTGAGCCGACCACACCGACCATAACCGCCATTGGGTGTGCGTCGCGGCGGAAGCCTCTAAAAATGTTATTGAGTTGATCGTGCAGCATAGTGCTGCCATTAATCGTGTTGGTAAATTGTTGTTTTTCTGCAGCATTGGGTAGTTCGCCATGCAGCAATAAATAAGACACTTCCATAAAATTACAGTGCTCAGCCAACTGTTCAATTGGGTAGCCACGGTAATATAACAAGCCATGTTCACCATCAATAAAAGTGATATTAGAGTTGCATGCAGCAGTAGACAGAAATCCTGGGTCGTACGTAAACACACCATGCTTACTTAGATTACGTATGTCAATTACGTCATTGCCCAAGCTGCTAGATAGGATTGGCAAATCAATCGGTTGGGCACCATTATCAAATGTAAGTGTGGCTTTAGTAGGTTTGTTCATCGTTAAAGGTCTTCTAGTGTTTAAATTCTACTTAGATTAATGCTCAATTTTTGGATGATTATACTGTAATGATGGGCTTACAGGCTTGCTCAGCGTTATTTTTATAGCCATGAGCATTCTTAGCGTTGCCAGTTAATTTTGATAAATAGCGCCTAATATTCGCGCACCTTTAGCGCCTGTAACTTCTGGCAAATTGGCCGTTTTTTTATCTAGGGTTTGTTTTGCAAGCCAAGCAAATGCAATTGCCTCCAGCCAGTCGACGCCAACACCAAGGATGTCAGTACTTTCAACCCGAGTGTCAGTCAACAATGTTTGTAGGCTTGATCTAAGTAAACTGTTGTGCGCGCCGCCGCCACATAGGTAAACTTCATCAACGCTTCCACAATAATGCTGAAGCGAATCAACAATAGTGTGGGCTGTCAGCGCTACCAAGGTCCGCGCAACGTCTTGGGCAGCGTAGTGTTGCCCGGATATTTTTTTTGATAGCCAATGATCATTAAACAAATCGCGGCCAGTGCTTTTTGGGGGGCTCAATGCAAAATAAGGATCTGCTAACATCGCTTCTAATAATGGAGCTATTACATGGCCAGTACTTGCCCACCCACCGTTGGCATCGTAGTCTAGATTTTGGTGCTGTTTAATCCAGGCATCTAGCAACATATTTCCTGGACCTGAATCAAATCCAAGTACATTGTTATTTTTAAGAAAGGTAATATTGGCAATACCACCGATATTAATAATGGCGCGTGACATTTGTGCGCTTGCGAACATCGCTTGATGAAAAGCCGGAACTAAGGGTGCGCCTTGTCCGCCTGCAGCAATATCACGGCTTCTAAAGTCAGCCACAACAGTGATGCCTGTAAGCTCTGCAAGGAGTGCTGGGTTTCCAATTTGCAGGGTAAATCCTATGCCATCCATGAGTTGTGGTTGGTGCCTTATGGTTTGACCATGACATCCGATAGCAGTGATTTGTTGCGATTTTAGATTTATTTTCGCTACAAGCTGATTGACCGCCTCAGCATATAGCTTTGCTAAGGTATTACTCATTAGAGCCGTGGTTTCAAGTTCGTTCGCGGTAGGGTGCTGCAGCGCTAGAATTTGTGCGCGTAAAGAAGCTGGATAGGCTAAAAAATGTGTATTCAATAGACGTACTTGACCGCTAGCAGTCGAATCATTACTGTTAAATTCAACCAAGGCAACGTCAACACCATCAAGGCTAGTGCCTGACATCAGTCCAATGAAAAGCATGTTATGCATTTTTTTGTTCTAGGAGATTTATCTTAATTTATTAAATAACTTAACCGAGTGTCACGCATAGGCGGAATGCTGATTTTTTGTAAGACAGTAGCTCTTGGAATATCGGTGGATAAGCGCATTGGTGCAATACCAAAAGCTGTGTAGATACTGAATAAAGGTAAGCAAGAAATCATTAGAGTCCAGCGCAATTTGAGCTTAGGTTCAGATTTATGGCTGTTTTGCGCTAAAATACGATTTGGCATTGAGTCTGGCTTGAAGTTTTTCTGAGCAGAATAATCAGATGTACTGTTATTTTGAATGGGCTCGTTAGTCTGCACGGGCTTGCCTTTACTGAAATCTAATTCAAAGCCAATACTAACAGAAAACCCAATTAAAACAAGAAAATGACCGGCATTAAAGCCGGTGTTGAAGCTAGAGTTTAAGGATAAAAGACGTGAATAATGACATCAATCAGCAGCTCGCAGTAATTAAGCGTGGTGCAGATGAGCTATTAATTGAGGCGGAGTTAGTAGAAAAACTGCGCCTTAGTATCAAGGCGAACCAGCCATTAAGAATTAAAGCTGGATTTGACCCTACTGCGCCGGATCTGCACCTAGGCCACACTGTGTTGCTTAATAAGTTACGTCAATTCCAAGAATTGGGGCATCAGGTGTTATTCCTAATTGGGGACTTCACCGGCATGATAGGCGACCCCACCGGTAAAAGCACCACTAGACCACCTTTAACTGCAGAGCAAGTGCAGGAAAATGCGAAGTCTTATGCAACACAGGTATTTAAAATCCTTAAGCCAGAGCAGACACAGGTGGTTTTTAACTCTACTTGGCTAAACGAATTAGGCGCGGCCGGCATGCTGAAGTTGGCGGCCAGCCATACCGTTGCGCAGATGTTGGAGCGCGATGACTTTTCAAAAAGATACAAGACTAACCAACCGATTGCGATACATGAGTTTTTATATCCTCTATTACAAGGCTATGACTCTGTAGCATTAAAAGCCGACGTTGAGTTGGGCGGCACCGATCAAAAATTCAATCTATTAATGGGGCGAGAACTACAAAAGCAAGCCGGACAAAGCCAGCAATGCGTTCTTACCATGCCATTATTAGAAGGCTTGGATGGCGTGAACAAGATGTCTAAATCATTAGGTAATTACATAGGCATAGCCGAGGCACCGGAAGTTATCTTTGCCAAAATAATGTCAATATCTGATGAGCTAATGTGGCGTTATGTAGAGTTGTTGTCATTTCAGACGTTAGAAGTTATAGCGAAATGGAAAGCAGATGTAGCCGCGGGTAGCAATCCGCGTGACATTAAAGTCGGATTTGCACAGGAGATTGTTGCGCGCTTTCATAGTCAAGCGGATGCTGAGAATGCATTGGCAGATTTTCAAACTCGCGCCAAAGGGGGCATTCCTGATGACGTACCTGAAGTAACCATAACAATAGAAGGTCAGCAAATAGGAATTGCACAGCTACTTAAGATTGCGGGCTTAGTCGCAAGTACCTCTGAGGCATTTAGAGCGATTGAGCAGGGCGGGATTAAGATTGATGGTGAAAAGGTTGTAGACAAGGGATTGATGTTCGCAAAAGGCGTTACAGTCATCGCGCAAGTAGGTAAACGTAAATTTGCAAATGTAACAGTTGTGTAACGGTGGCCTTTACGGGTTGACCAAAGTGGCTACACCTGTAGAATGCGCCCCTCTCGCTTAGGAAGTAACAGCGTAGAGAATCTAAGAGCAGTAAAAATATAGTTGATAATAAATGTGATTTGTTCAAATTTATAATTGACGGGCGGTTAAAGCTCTGTATAATGCGGCCTCTCGCTTAGGAAGTAGTTTTTCTAGGTGGGGTAGAAATAGTAGAAAAGCAATAAATTGAGCGCAGTAAATGTACGGTCATGAAATAAATGTTGAAACTATGAACATTATGATTGACGGGGTTCAAAACCTCTGTATAATGCGCTCCTCGTTACGGCAAAGCGGTAACGAGATGACTTCCGAGTCGACTGATCTTTAACAATTTAACAACTGATAAGTGTGGGTGCTTGTGGTTGAGGTACGCTGGT
>CAIOPD010000057.1 GCA_903860085.1 uncultured Pseudomonadota bacterium | reverse complement strand
AGGCTATAACTCAACTGCGGCGCATCGAGTGGATAAAACGGTTTTATCGTATCGGGACCTTTGGTCTGCGTCCACACTTGCACCGCATGTGCATCAGCAAAGGCTTTAAGTTGCACTTCATCTTCAGCGGTCAGTGCCGCCATAATGCGGAAAATCAGTACAATCACGGGCTTATTGTCTACGTATTCGCCAACCGCGAGTTCAATTTGCGGAATTTGTTCACGCAAACTTAAAACTAAAATCAGTGTTTGCAAAGGGGAAATTAGGGCTGAAACTTCAGGTGTCAGTACCTCACAGCTATCCATCACAGCGACATAGCGGGTGGCTTTTTCATTAAAACCGACTAGAACACGTTCTTTCTTTTCTACATAGCGCACACTTAAACGCGCTTTGTGTCGATAACCCCATGCCGGGCCATATAAGGGCGGCAGCATATTCTCTGGCTTTACTTTGCCAATATGCCATAAATCATTTTCTAGCAGACGCTGCTTGGCCGCTACTTGCCCAGTAAACTCCAAATGCTGCAACTTGCAACCACCGCATAATCCATAGTGTGGACATTTTGGTGTCACCCTTAGGTTGGACTGTTTTAATACTTCAACCACATTAGCCACTTCGTAGCTGGGCTTGATACGTTGTGATTGAAACGTTACCTGCTCATTGGGTAAGGCGCCATCAATAAATATGGTTTTACCGTCAATATGAGCAACGCCACGGCCTTCTTGGTCTAGCGACTCAATAAATGCGTGTTTTGTTTCTGGTATTGGTGGAGGTGAATTACGATTTCTAGAGCGACGTGCCATGGGCTAAAACCTGTTTGCAGTAAGGGTGCGATTTTAACGCATTTTGAGTGCCAGGTATTGCAAAACCAACGTTAACAAGCTATCTATGGATTTATCGTTAGGTTACTTCCAAGCTGCTAAAAAGTGTGGCCAATGAGGAATCTCAGGATTGGTTTTGGTATAGCCTATGAGGGTTTCACGCACTAGTGCCACTTCAGCATCATAGGCATTTTGACTTAACTGTCCGCGCATTAACTTAAAACGCAGAAATAGCAAATGCGTATTGGCGACATCGGTTTCGCAGTAATTGCGAATTTCTTCAAGCTGACCTGCTTTATACGCATCCCACAATTTACTACCGTCCATGCCTAATTTTCCGGGGAATCCGCAAAGCTTGGCTAAATCATCTAAAGGCGCATTGGCGCGGGAATTAAACATCGCCAAAATGTCCATTAGATCCAAATGACGGGTGTGATATCGGCTTATATAATTATTCCACTTAAATTCTTTATCATCCTCGCCTAGATCCCAATAACGGGCTGCATTAATGCCGTGTATCAGCCCACGGTAATGCAATACTGGTAAATCAAAACCGCTACCATTCCAAGAGATAATCTGCGGCGTATATTTATCAATCTCATCAAAAAAGCGCTGAATAATCTCCGCTTCAGTTGATTGCGCATCGCCTAGTGTCCATACTTTAAAGTTATCACCTTCACGTAGCGCACAAGAGATGGCGCAAATAAGGTGCTGATGCAAGGGCAAAAACTCACTCCCATTTTGCTGACGGCGTTTATGTAAGGCAATATTGGCTACATCTTCAGCAGATATATCTGTGGGCAAATCATACAGAATACGCAAACCATCAGTATCAGGGATGGTCTCTATATCAAATACTAAAGTCGGGATCATATCGTGGGCTTTAAAAATCTAAACTTGGCTAGGTGAAATATTAGGTTTGGTGTGAATGTTAAGTCTAGCGTTTAGCCCAGCCATTAGCATCTTGATACCACCAGCCACTTTGTGCTTTTTGCACCCAGCGCTGTGCAAAGGTACTGCGAATTTCAGCTTCCCATTCAGCGTGGCCATTGGCAATAGCAATTTCTTTATACAAAGCATTTCTATCATTATTTTCTGCCGCGACTAGAGAGTTAAGGCTTTGCCTATCCTTTAATGCTACCGCACTGGCTTCTTTGACGGCAATCAATCCATCGCGGGTTAGCCCTACGGCACCACTGGTGAAAAAGCCTAACAACTGACTATGTCGCTGTTGCATACCGCTTTTAAGCGCAGAGATGGCGGGGGTATTTAACTCTAAATCAGCGGCAGCTAGTGCCAATTGACTGCTCAAGAAACCAGCAATCACTAATATTCCAAATAAAATCTTTTTCATGTGGTGCTCCTTATTTTGCTGGATTGACAGGCACAGTCTCGGCTGGATTTGGTTTTTCACTATTTTTCAGTTGCCAGATGTCATCGATAAGCTTATCTGCAGCTTTTTCTGCGGCAGCGGCAGGGAAGTAAATATTAATGGTCACACATGCCGGAAGCACTAATGCTAAGGCTATGACTGCGAGGCCATTTTTCAAGCTAGACTCTAAACTAAACTTCATCTTACCTCCTTATATCGCGGTTACTTAATAATCGTATTACCAGTGGTGACGCGTTTAATGCGGGCTAACAGATCAGTCCAAGCTACGGTTTGATTGTAACCCATCACTGTTATGGCAGGAATGCCACTACCTTTAACAATTACATAGCCGTCTGGCGTTGACGCGATGCCACCCATAGTACAAACATCATTACGCAACTTACAACTCATGCCAATAGCCTGATAATTAAATTGATTAAAAAAGTGTAAAAAACTGCGCTGTATAGCAGCGGCAGCTCCAGCGCCACCAAGTGAAGATATATTTTCCACTGCGCGTTGCGAGATTTTTCTCGGGTAGCGTCCCGCACTGCTTTGTATGACAGCATCAAACTTGACTGGTTTCCAGTTTTGCAACTCTAACTGTTTAATGTCACCATCCAATTTGCCTTCAATAGCACCGAATGAGAATGTCCGCGTTAAAACCCCTAAATCCAAATTACGTAAAGCAATATCAGCGTTAAGTTTGGGCGTAGTTCCTAGTGGATTTTGCATCACCAATTGACTCACAGTAGCTGTACCATTAAAAACCTTAAGCTGCATACTCCCATCGGTAGTAAGCATGCCACCGGCATAAGTAACTAAAGGAATCTCGGCTGAAGCCGTACCCTGCATACGTGGCAAACTAAGTCTAGAACTGAAGTCTGCCATAGAAATTGGCTCCAGCTTAGCGCGCAGATGCCAATACCATTGATTGGCAATACGCGCGGCTGAAACATCCGACAAACTCAGGGCCCCATCCAATATAGGTAAGCGGATATTATTTGAGGTCAGGGCAAAGCGATTAACCGTCGCCACTATATTGGTTTTAGCTAAGGGTAAATTAAGTAGCTCACCACTATCAAAACTAAACATAATCCCTTTAGGTTCGTCATAACTCCAAGGCAGGTTGGCATTGATATTATAAAAGGCAAACTTCTGATTGATGTCAGCAATATCAACATGATGCAAGTCCAGCTCAAAAGTCTTCAGTTCAGCATTTTTTATAGCAAATTGTAGCGCTGCCTTGCCACCTACTTCTATATTGGAGAGTGCCGACTTATCCAACATTGGCTTTAATAATAAGGGATAAGCCGCGGCCAAATCTAGGCTGGGTGCATTGCCATTTAAGCTTAATAATTGGTAGTCACTCAACCTAAGTTGGCCGCTAACATCTAAGTCGCCGACATTCTTAACTTGTAGACTAGCCACATCGATATTAAGAAAACCATCGATTATCGTTCCACTGGCCTGAAGTTGGTGCCCACCTTCGGCTACATAAAATGGTTGCCAAAACACTTCACCTGACAACCAATCCACTTGGCTTTGCCAGGCCCAACCACTTGCCATTGACTGTAACGCAAGTTTAAATTTTCCGTTGAATCTTTCAGCAGCATGCAAGCCGGCTTCATCGCTGTAGCTGGCGTTGTTTAAAGTTAAGGTTGCGCTGATATTAGGTTTGTCTTGCAGACTTAATCGATCAAGCTCAAAACTAAAGGGCAACTCAAGGCGCGCACCTTTAACTAAGCCATCACCGCATCGACCGCTGGCTAAGTTCGACGTCAGCGAACAATTGAATTTGAGTTGAAACCAATCGGGTGACGATTTAGCTTTAAATCCAGAATTCAAGCTAATTTTAGGTTGCGCATCACGCAGATCTAAGGTTAAGGATGTATTTTTTGTCGCACCTTGCGCATGCTCTATGCGCTCCGCGCTCATTGAAATTTCACTGATTGCATTTGCTGTAGAACTTAGT
>CAIOPD010000056.1 GCA_903860085.1 uncultured Pseudomonadota bacterium | reverse complement strand
TCATGGGAAGTGTGGCATTGATAAAAGCGATCGCTACATAAGGCCTGCGGCCTTATTACGCTCACAGCTTACAACCACCGATTTAGGCTACTCTTTAGTAAAATCCCCGAATAAACACAAATCCCTTGATATTAAATCAGCTCCAAGCAAGTTAAGCAGTGCTTTATTGATCTAATTAAAGCGTTTTGACACAGCCTCGACCCATAGGAGACATTCAAATAGTTTGATTTATTAAGCCAGCTGTTTTCAAAAAATGTTAGGAAGAGTTATTTCCACCTAGAGCTTGCTGTGCGTTTTGTCTTAAATCTGGCATAACTTTAATCAAAATATATCCGTAGCTTAAAGATAAAACACCAGCGATAACAAATACCGGCTTTACACTTCCTATATGGTGAGCAAGGCTACCGTAAACCAAGCTACCCAAAGGTAGCATGCCTATAAATGACATCGTATAAATTGCCATCACCCTACCTCGCAGATGTTCTGGAACGAGCGACTGCAAGAGAATATTGCATGATGTTACGATCATAATAAAAGTTCCACCGGAAATAAAAAGCAACGGCAAGGCCAAGGTCAGAAAAATATTATAGGCAAAGGCTACTGAAGCAATACCCCCAACTAAACAAGCCAGTACGATTCGGTTTCCGAGGCCTTTCAGTGTTTTTCTGTTAGCAAGATAAATTGATGCCGCAAGCGCTCCGCTACCAGAAGCTCCTAGTAACGTTCCCAAAAGATCAGGCCCCCCAGAAAAAATATCCTTTGCATAAACTGGCATAAAGGTCATGAATGGAGAAACGCAAATGCTAGTAACTGCTACCGTAGTTACCAACCATCGCGCAGGCTGAAATTGACGCAAGTACGTTAAGGCCTCAAAAAATGAACCAGCTGCTCTTATTCTGATGGGTTTTACGGTATGTATAGCAAGTAGCGTATAAATTGCGGCAATATATGAAGCCGCATTTATAGCAAAACAAGTCGATTCATTGAAAACTGCTAAAGTTAATCCAGCTACAGCTGGTCCAACTAATCGAGCCGAGTTGAATGTAAGTGAATTAAGTGCAATCGCATTGGATAACACGCTACGGTCATGAATAATTTCAGTGATAAATGCTTGTCTGGATGGCATCTCCATTGCACCAGACAAACCTAGCACTGCTGAGGCAGTAATCAATATCCATGGACTGAAACCTTGATGCCATGCAATCACAGACAACATGATTGCAATCAGCATCTCGACCACCTGTGTGGACAGTAAAATATTACGTTTGCTGTATTGATCGGCCAAAAAACCACCTAACGGAGTTGCGACTAACATTGGAATCTGACCAGAAAACGCAACTAGGCCAAGAATCAGTGCGGAGCCAGTGATGCGGTATGCTATCCAAGATAGCGCTACCTGCTGAACCCAAGTACCAATTAGTGAAACAATCTGGCCAAAAAAATAATAACGGAAATCTCGCCCAGCAAGAGCACGAAAAGTGTTGTTCAAAATAATTTCCTAAGACTCATCTCGGTTGAATCCATCAATCCTATCACTGGCTAGACATTTTTTGATTTCTTACTTAATAACTAGAAGCATTTAGTGATTACTCTAGATATTAAATCATTGACTTAGGCTCTAAGTGAATAACGTCTGGTCATTATTAACTCCAAGTTATCATACATTTCTGATAGTGAGTATCTATAAGCCGTCCGTGGCAATAACTGAGGTAAAAATTCCCTAAAACAGACATTGCATTTAATGGCTACCGACCCAAACTGGAAGGTACAAGTTAATCAAGGTTTTTGAATATACTGATTCTTAGAAGTATGTGCGACATAAAAAAGCTACATGGGGTGGAGAACCCATGTAGCTCAGCACTTGAAAAGAGGGGTCAAAACAAATGCAGTGATTAAACTTTAACCGAGGTTTATATCTAAAGTATTTCAATGCCCATTACTTTTTTAACGTTATGTAAATTAATTACATTAGCCTTTAAAAGGCTAATGAGGTGCGGGCGCGATTGCTGGAACTGTCTTCCATCCCTCCTTGCACGATGCAATGTAGGGGTAATAAGTATTTGCAGATTCGCAGAAGTACCACATTCCTGGTTGTGGTTGTGGCTCTGCAGATGGTATCGCTTGGGTAGATGGTGACTGAGCTGGCGGCGCCTCAACATAGGTCCCCTCTGACGGCGGATTGGCAACGACATAACCACCTTGTGTAGCAACGTAGTAAGTTTCATTTGCATAGTAGTAAGGTCTCCCTCCGACATAAATTGTCGAATAATCAAGTGGCAATGATGGGGTGATAATTCCTATAGGTGGACGCGCAACAATATAACCTGTTGGTGTTGGTACATACCAGACACCGCCTAAAAAGAAAAAATTTCTTCCACCAAAAGCCAATCTTAAATAACCGGGGGGGAGCATTTCGAGCCTATAACCTAGCTCCGGATAGTAGTGCCCATGATGGAAGCGATTGTCATAATGGCCATGGTTCATATCACGATCGTGGTGCATATCGCGTTCGTGGTTTTCAGCATATGCGCTGCCTGCAAAAAGAACGCCTGCTGTCAGAAATGTTACTCCAAGCATACTCATGGTTTTCTTTAGAAAAAACATACTCATAAGTTGACTCCTTTATACTAGTTGTAGTATTTCTATTATTTAAAATTTAACATCCATACGACATCAAATGATTTCTTTTATATATATTTTTGTATCGGCAGGTAACAAATCCTAAGTAATAATGATTAAATCGCGCTCTAATATGTAATTAATTTAAATAGCCATCAGGATCTATTAAACCACTTAGGTGAGTTGTACTAAAGTTATCTACAATTCAATAACAGAAAAACTACACTCTTAGAAACAGTTGGTACAAATTGACACGAAGACATGTATTTTGGACATATGCTTGATATTAAGTACTGCTTTAATACTAATAATTAGTCTTAAAAGGAGTACTGTCATGAAGAAATTACTATTGATTGCATTTACATTACTTATAACGTCTAGTTCGGCTTTTGCTGGTGAAGGATATGGGCGTGGCGGAGGCGGCGGTCATGGAGGAGGCGGATTGTGGATTATCCCTGCATTGATTGGTGGTGCAATTATTTATGACTTAACTAGGCCGCAACCTATATACCAGCAACCCACCCCTGTTTATGTTCAGCAACCACCTGTATATCAGCAATACAGTCCGCCGAACAATAATGCTGGAATAGCTACACTTTCTACCCCAAACTGGTATTACTGCACATCATCTGCGGGATACTACCCTTATGTGAAGGCTTGCCCGGAGGGATGGAAAGTCGTATCTTCAATACCTCCACCAGCTACATCTAACGCCCCACCGCCACCACCACAATAGTCAAGACTGTTTAAGATGGACTGATTATTCGGTGAAAAAACTTGTTGGTACTAAAATTAACATCTTATTTTAGTCCTATGTGCTACTAGGTCCTCTCACAGGGCTTATCTATAAATCTTCTGTGGGGGGGCACGACCTCAAAGCAGACCTTGATAAATGTGACTTCCGACCCTAAGCGGACATTCCCAGTAGTTAAAAAGGACTTATTGTGCTCATTACAAAAAAGAGCATAATCTTACGT
>CAIOPD010000055.1 GCA_903860085.1 uncultured Pseudomonadota bacterium | reverse complement strand
CTTATAACTTACGTACAGGAAAAGTGGCAGAAAGCCCTGTAGATAGGGGCTTTTAGGTACATATATTTATTTTATTAATTTAAGTCCAGCCCCAACATTAGCCTCAAAAAAGAAAATTTTGGTACTGAAATAATTCTAAAATACCGTCATGTTGACCAAAAAAACGTTATAAATCACCATTTTTTTCTGCCAAATGATGCCTTAAAGTCATGGACTCGGAAACCACATCCTGATTCAGCGCTAACACTTAAAAACACCACTCTAGTAATTTTAAGCTCGCAGAATACGCTCTCTTACCTAACATTACAGCGATATGACTAAGCTAGCCCCAGCATAAATTCAACCACAGTATTCAGGGGAATTGACTCTGCATCCGCTGAAGTGCGAGCTTTATACTCAACTAAGCCCTCAGCTAACCCACGCTCTCCGATGACCAACCGATGCGGAATACCCATTAAATCTGCCTCGGCAAACATCACGCCTGGACGCTCACCGCGATCATCTAATAACACATCAACTCCTGCGGCCAATAAGGTATCGTGCAGATTATTGGCTGCCAGCTTAACCTCAGCCGATTTATCATAGCCGATAGCACAAATAGCCACAGAAAATGGCGCCATGCTTGCTGGAAAAATAATGCCTCTATCATCGTTGCCCTGCTCAATCGCTGCGCCGACAATACGTGAAACCCCGATACCGTAACAGCCCATTTCCATTACTTGAGTTTGCCCATTTTCATCCAAATAAGTAGCGTTCATGGCTTCTGAGTATTTGCTGCGCAATTGGAAAATATGACCCACTTCAATACCGCGGCACAGCGACAATTTACCTTTTCCATCTGGGCTCATATCGCCTTCAATCACATTGCGAATGTCCGCCACTAGCATTGGTTCAGGTAAATCACGACCAAAATTTACTCCGCTTAAATGATATTTCGGCTTATTTGCACCACATACAAAATCGCTCATTAGCGCAACGGTTTTATCCGCAATCACTTTTACCTGTGCACCCACACCAACTGGGCCGATAAAGCCTGGCGGGCAGAGTAAATTAGTGCGGATTTCCTCTTCAGTTGCCATCCTAAATTCAGACAAACCAGACAATTTAGCCAGTTTTACTTCATTTAAATTATGGTCGCCACGTAATAAAGCTAAATAGAACTGGCCTTCACCTTCATTACTATTCGCTATTAATGCAATCGCTTTTACCGTTTGCTCAATGCTGATATTCAGTAACTTAGCGACATCAGCACAAGTGGTTTGCTTAGGGGTATCTACCTCTTGCATTGGAACACTAGCATTAGCGCGAATATTGCTAGATGGCAACGCCTCAGCCAGTTCCACATTAGCCGCATAATCAGAGGTCTCACAATAGGCCAAACCATCTTCACCCGAATCGGCTAATACATGAAATTCATGTGAACCGTCACCACCAATAGCGCCACTATCCGCCTTAACCGCCCTGAACTTAAGGCCTAGTCGGGTAAATACGTTGCTATAAGACTGGTACATGGTTTGATATGTTTGCTCTAGCGAGGCAAAATCTGT
>CAIOPD010000054.1 GCA_903860085.1 uncultured Pseudomonadota bacterium | reverse complement strand
TGCCCAACGACCATGCTTGATTTAAAGCACACCATGAAACTCTTAGGTAAGCGAGCTGATGAAGTGCAGGTGCTGTTTGTTACCCTTGATCCAGAGCGTGATACGCAAGAAGTTTTGGCGAAATTTGTGCCATCGTTTGATGCAAGCTTTATTGGTTTACGCGGTTCGGTGGCTGAGATTAACGCCACAGCACAGGTATTTAAGATTTTTGCTAGCAAAGTGCAGTCTGAAGGGAAGGGTGTTTACACCATAGACCATAGCGCAGGCTTGTATGTATTCGATAAGGCTGGAAAGATCCGTTTGTATGTGGAGTATGCGGAGAAGCCTGCTGATATTGCGCACGATATTCTGCACATTCTTTAGAAACACTTATCGCAATCAATCACGGTTCACATGACGTGCAATTTTGGCGACCAGGCTTTTAGTTCTTTTTCTGCGGATTTGTAATCAGGATAAATGCTTGCGACTTCCGCCCAAAATTTAGCAGAATGGTTCATCTGCTTTAAATGAGCCAGTTCATGGCAAATCACATAATTGATTAAATGTGGTGGCGCCTGTAATAGGCGCCAATTTAGTCGCACCTCTTTTCTTGAGTTGCAACTTCCCCAGCGCGTGCGTGCGCTCGATAATATTAGGGTAGGCATAGCTACGTCTAATTTAGTGGAAAATAGCGCTAGGCGTCTTGCAAAATCAACGAGAGCCTGCTTTTTATACCATTGCAGCACTTTACGCGCCACGGCAGCGGGTTCATTGTAATTAGGCATCGCTAAGTGCAGCACGCCTGGGCTGTAATCTACAGCGCGACTGTGGCTATCATAATCTAAAGCCAATGTGACGGTGTTCCCCAGCAACAATAGTTGCTCGCTATCTTGCCACTGCATGACTGGAGTTTTCTGGTTGTTGGCGGTGGTGAGTTTTCTGAGGATCCAGTCGGCCTTCAGCGAAATAATCCGCTCTAGCTCAACCATCGACACGCGCAGCGGCGCATGAATAATCAAGCCTGCAGTAGTGATTTTTAAACCTACGGTGCGACGCTGTCTGCGTTCTAACTGATAATGCAGTTCGTCACCGGAAGGCAAGGTGATCGTATGTGTCATAGAGTTTATTGAGGCTGATGTAGTGCCGCAGTTTCGGCGTTAATCCAAGTCTCGACTTGGCCATTGACCGCTTCTGGTTTTAAATGGCTGCAGTCTATGGGCTGACCTATGCTGACCGTAATTACACCAGGTTTTTTCAGCCAACTATTTTTCGCCCAGTGTAGTCCTGCATTATGCGCTACTGGGAGTACAGTAGCTTTGGTGCCGCTAGCTAGCCATGCACCACCAATATGAAATTTACTTTTTTTGCCTGGAGCAATCCGTGTACCTTCAGGAAATACGACCACCCACAAGCCCTGTGCTAGACGTTGCTGACCCAGCTGTATCAGTTGCTTAAGTGCTTCGCGACCTGCGCTACGCTGAATGGCAATAGGGGATGTCATCGCCAGCCCCCAGCCGAAAAAAGGAATCCACAATAGCTCACGTTTCATTACATAGGCTTGCGGTGGAAAAATCAATTGAAACGCTAATGTTTCCCATGCCGATTGATGTTTAGACAAAATGACGCAAGGGCTGGGAGGTATATTTTGCGCGCCTTTGACTTCATAACGGATATTGCAAGTCAAGGCTAACCACCACAACATGATTCGAGCCCATGCGCTGATGATTTGATTGCGTCTAATACGATTGAACGGAAATGTTAGTAAGGCCAATACCGAGAAAATAGGGGTAAAAAGCCATTGGCCTATGCTAAAAACGAGTGAGCGCAGTATCAGCAAACTTATGCGTATTCCGCAATAATGCGTTGCACGGCTTCACTTAAATCCGCGCAGACCCAAGTATTCTCAGGTAAGGCTTTTTCGGGCTGAGTGGATTCGGCTAAAGTGAATTCGCCTTTACCAGTTCGCACCAAAATGGGTTGGCAACCCGCCATTGCATATGCCTGTAAGTCACGAAGCGCATCACCTACTGCCGGTACTTTATTTAACTCAATCGAAAAACGTTTGCCGATTTCTTCAATCATGCCTGGCTTGGGTTTTCGGCAGCTACAATGATCATCGGCGGCGTGTGGGCAGTAAAATATCGCATCTACGCGCGCACCCGCTTGCGCTAGTTCGCGTTGCATTTTTTCGTGGATGTTATTTAAGGTCGCCATATCAAACAAACCACGACTGACACCTGATTGATTGGTAGCAACGGCAATTCTAAAGCCAGATTGATTTAGTAAAGCCATGGCATCTAGACTGCCTGGAATCGCAATCCACTCGTTAGGGCTTTTAATAAAATTAGCGCTATCTTGATTAATCACGCCATCGCGGTCGAGAATCACCAGTTTCATGCAAATTTTTCCTTAACTGGCCAATTTAGATAAATCTGCAACACGGTTCATCGCGTGATGAAGCATGGCAAGCAAGCCTTGGCGGTTGGCGCGAAGTGCAAGATCATCAGCATTGACCATCACGCTATCAAAAAAGGCATCTACTGGCGTTTTTAATGCTGCGAGTGCCTGTAGTGAAGCAGTATAGTCACCACCTTCAAATGCTCGGTCTGCTTCTGGTTTGACAGCAACTAGTGCTTGATATAATGCAATTTCAGCTGCTTCTTGCAAAAGTGCCACAGACACTTCTGCCTTAATTTCACCTTCTATTTTTTTCAGAATATTGCCTACCCGCTTATTGGCAGCGGCTAGTGCTGGTGCTTCTGGTAACGTTGAGAAGGCGCGAACCGCAGTTAAACGTGTTGGGATTTCTGTGAGCAATTGTGGATTTAACGCCAGTACGGCATCGACCTCTTGTGGGCTAGCACCTTGGTCACGTAAATTCACACTTAAGCGATCAAAGCAGAAATCTTTGATTGATTGAACGGTGACTTGGGTATCGCTGGCTTCAGCATGACCTTCTTGTGCAAATTGTTGCAGCACATCGTGAATCAATTGTTCAAACGGTAAAGCTAATTTAGCTTCAATGAGCATACGAATAATGCCGAGCGCTTGGCGGCGTAAGCCAAATGGATCTTTATCACCAGTCGGTTTTTCACCGATGCTAAATAAACCCACTAGGGTTTCTAATTTATCAGCCAAAGCCAATACAATGCCCACTTGATTGCGAGGCAATTCATCGCCAGCAAAGCGTGGTTTGTAATGGTCTTCTATGGCGAAAGCAATCGCATCGTCCCAGCCTTCATGTTGCGCATAATAGCGTCCCATAATGCCCTGCAGCTCAGGGAATTCCCCGACCATATCGGTCAATAGATCTACTTTTGAAAAACCAGCAGCAATCGCTACGGCTCGACCTAGTTCGCTATCACCTACTTGATTGGCAATCGCGGCAGCAATTTTGACCACACGCTGATTACGCTGTAGTTGGTTGCCAAGCTTATTGTGGTAAACCACTTTCACTAAGTCGGCTACTCTTGATTCCAAGGTTTTTTTGCGATCTTGGTCAAAGAAGAATTTAGCATCAGCGAGTCGCGGACGAACAACACGCTCGTTACCGCCAATGACACTGCTAGGATCATCAGGACTAATATTAGACACAATCAAAAACTGATTACTTAACTTGTTGTTGGCATCCAAGAGTGGAAAGTATTTTTGATTGGCCTTCATGGTCAAAATCAAACATTCCTGTGGTACTTCCAAATACACAGCTTCAAATTGGCCAAGTAATACATTAGGGCGTTCAACCAATGCAGTCACTTCATCCAATAAGGCTTCATCCTCAATAGGCTGAAGGCCGGCACTTAAACCCGCAGCCTTAAGCTGACGTGCAATCTCGGCTTTTCGCTCACTAAAACTGGCGATGACCGCGCCTTCAGTGTTGAGTTGTTCTGCATAATGATCTGCATGTTTTAAAACAAGAGGTGACACTTTAGCTTCGAAGCGGTGGCCTTGGGTTTGATTGCCAGCGCTTAAACCTAGTGCAGTCACACCGACTACTTCGCTACCATGCAAAGCCACTAGGCCGTGGGCTGGGCGGACAAAGTTCACACCAGTCCAGCCGTCAGCTAATTGGTAAGTCATCACTTTCGGGATGGGTAATTTACTAATTGCTTCATGCAATGCGATTTGAAGGCCATCTTTTAGCGCGACGCCGGCTTGCACCACATCCAAAAACAAAGCAGCATTCTTGCCATCCATTTGCTGCGTTAGGTTGGTGACTGCACTTTCATTTAAGCCCATACCATTAAGACGTTTAATCAAGGCAGGGGTAGCCTTGCCGTCGGCATCTAACCCTACGCTTACAGGCATAAGTTTTTGTGTAATCGCTTTATCTGCTGAGGTTGCTAACACTTGCGTAATATGCACTGCCAAGCGACGTGGTGAGGCAAAAGGCGTTACCACGGCAGTTGAATCAGCCAAGCCCTGTGCCATTAACGATTCTGCCAATACATTGGCAAAGGCGTCACCTAATTTATTTAATACCTTAGGCGGCAATTCTTCTACAAATAGTTCTACTAATAAATTTTGTGTACTCATTGTTTTCTCGTTCGTGTTCGTCATAGCCAGTTAAGCGACTTTTTTAGCTAACAGTTCTAGCACCTCGCCGGCATGGGCTTGATTGGCCATGGGGAAGCCGAGGCGTGCTCGGCTTTCTAGATAACTAGCCGCTACAGAACGCGCTAAATTACGAATGCGACCGATATAGCCCGCACGCTCAGTAACTGAAATCGCACCACGGGCATCGAGCAAGTTAAAGGTATGCGCTGCTTTTAGAATTTGTTCATAGGCGGGCAATGCCAGTTCACTTTCCATTAAGTGTTTGGCTTGCTTTTCGTGAGCATTAAAAGCGGTAAACAAAAACTCAGCATCAGAATGCTCAAAATTATAAGCACTTTGTTCTTTTTCATTTTGCAGATAAACATCACCATAACTTAGACCTTCAGTCCAAGTTAGGTCGTAGACATTGTCCACCCCTTGTAGGTACATGGCTAATCGCTCTAAACCATAGGTAATTTCGCCAGTGATGGGTTTGCAGTTAATGCCGCCCACTTGTTGGAAATAGGTGAACTGCGTGACTTCCATACCGTTTAACCAGACTTCCCAACCTAAACCCCACGCGCCTAAAGTTGGATTTTCCCAGTCATCTTCTACAAAGCGAATATCATTCTTCTTAAGGTCAAAGCCCAAGGCTTCTAATGAACCAAGATACAGTTCAAGAATATCCGCAGGTGCAGGTTTGAGTACGACTTGAAATTGGTAGTAATGCTGTAGTCTATTTGGGTTTTCACCATAACGGCCATCTTTAGGACGACGGCTAGGTTGTACGTAAGCGGCTTTCCATGGTTCAGGTCCAAGTGAGCGTAAGAAAGTAGCTGTATGGCTAGTGCCAGCGCCGACTTCCATATCGTATGATTGAAGTAGGGCGCAACCGCGCTCAGACCAGTAGTTTTGTAAGGTAAGAATGATTTGCTGAAAAGTTAAAGCCATATTCAAATCTATTTAAGCGAAAAGGCAGATTTTACTTTGTTTTATGCTTGCTGACCAAACCTTTAGAGAGTGACTTAACGCGGGTGTTGAGTTTGGTTCGTACTAAAAACAGGGTGATGATTAGGCATACTCCCAAAAACAGCCAGTTTCCCCAACGCACATAGGGTGTAGTGCCGTGATAGCCTTGCGCCATGCCGTTCAGTGTAAACTGGGTGAAGTGTGGTGCTTGAGCGATGAGGTTTCCATGGTGGTCAATGATGGCGGTAGCACCCGTATTGGTTGCGCGCAACACCATGCGTCCCGTTTCCAAAGCGCGCGCCTGAGAAAATTGTAGGTGTTGATCGGCGGCAATCGACTCACCGTACCAAGCGTCATTGCTAACATTGACCAGAAGGGTGGCCTTTGGCAGTTGGCGAATAACCTCTTCACCAAATACATCTTCATAACAGATATTCAGTGCCACTTGCTGACCCGCAATCGACATCGGTTGCTGATGAGCGCCCCCTCGCGATAAGTCACTTAAAGGCATGTCTAGTAGGTCGCGATAAATCCAGCCTAAGGCCGACTTTAATGGAATAAATTCGCCAAATGGGACCAGATGTGACTTACGGTAAATTTCAGACGGCGCAGTGCCTAGACTTAACACGCTATTAAAATACTCTCCGTTTTCAAGCTCAACTAAGCCCACCAAAATATCCCCTTGGTTTTTCTTTGCATGAATCTGCAAGCGCGCTTTGAGGGCAAGAGGGACTTCGCTAGATAACACTGGTAATGCAGTTTCCGGCATCACAATCAGTTGTGCTGAACTAGATTCGACCATCTTTAAATATAGGACTAGCGTTTGCTCTGCAATTTCCGGTATCCATTTTAAATTTTGCGCGATATTGCCCTGCAGCAAAGAAACGCTAATGGGTTTGCCGTTAGGTTCGGTCCACTCGACCAATTTTAATATTCCACCTGTTCCCCAAATAAAGAATAGCAGCGCAATCGTATTGCGTTGCCAGCGAACGGTATTCTCTTTGTGAATAAAGTGTTTGGCTAACCAAAAGCCAAGCAAGCTGGCGCTAAAGACTGTGAGTAAGGAAACGCCGTAGACGCCAATTACTGGCATATAGCCAGCAAGTGGGCTGCTAGGAACCTGGCTATAACCAATGCTGAGCCAAGGAAAGCCTGTAAAAATCCAACTTCTAACCCAGTCGGTAAGGGCCCACGACACGGGAATCGTCAACAGCATCGTATGTGTTTGTTTCGAGGTAAGGCTAACCCCAGAAGCCCAAACACTGAGTGCACCAACCGCTGCAGGAAACAGTGCCATAAATGCACATAATAGGAATGTGAGAAGGCCCGCCACTAGACTTGGCATACCCCCAAAGTCATGCAGGCTGATATAGATCCAGTAAATGCCTGCACCAAATAACCCGAGGCCATAAATAAAGCCTGCAAGTGCCGCCTCTTTTGGAGATTGACTTAGGTGCCAGAAATAGAATAAACCAATCAAAGACAGAACGCTGGCTAAATACCAATAAAATGGGGCAAAGCCGAGCACGCCGAGAGCGCCGAGTAGAAGCAGTGTTAATGGCTTAAAGGCTGGATAACGAAATAATGAGTACATGAGCAAATTGTAGCTTGATACTGCAAAGTTATACGCTTTGACAGGTGCTTTATTTATCTTAATACGCACAAATGCAAAAAGGGCAATTAGCCCTTTTTGTATGCAATTTACCTAAAACGAGATTTTAAGATTTTGGCTTAGCCGTCGGCACTTCAAATTTTTCAGCGCTATTGTCAATGTCAGAACCATCGTTATTGAGGAACACCACGGACACCACTTTATTGTCAATAAAATCTAATTCGGTGGTTTCGTAATAAGTGCCATCGGAAGAAGTGTTGATAAAGTGGTACTGCCATATAGAAGCTACAATCTTGCCAGTCCCTTTAACCTTAACGTCATCAGCTTTGGCAGGTTCGCCAAATTGCGCAATGATTTGAGATTTTTCAAAGCCATTGATGGCATCAATAAAATCTTTCTCAACGGTGGGAATTACAGTGACTTCTTTGGATGTTGCATCCGCAAATGCCCAGTTTGAAAAAGAAAACTGACCAAGTAACGCAACAACTACAGCTAAGTATTTCATGGTTCACCACCCTAACATAACGAGAAATAATCTAGGTTCAAAAAGTATTTACT
>CAIOPD010000053.1 GCA_903860085.1 uncultured Pseudomonadota bacterium | reverse complement strand
TTATGCTTGGCGGCCATAGCGGTTTGGACCCACCCCTTCCCATCTCGAACAGGGCCGTGAAACGAACCAGCGCCAATGATAGTATGCTTTTTGCATGCGAAAGTAGGTCACTGCCAAGCTATTTACACCGTCCTCGGAAACGAGGCAGCAACAGCCCCTCTATGCAAATAGTGGGGCTTTTTGCTTTTAAAAGTTTGAGTTTCTTGTTAGTTAAAATGTTTGCTGCTTAGTATAATGCTTTGCAGTATTCAATTTTAGGCGATCATTAATGACTAACAATTACCAACAAACGAACTCTCAAAAAGTTAGTATTTACCATAATCCAGTCTGCGGCACTTCGCGTAATACTTTGGCCATGATCCGCGCTAGCGGAGTTGAGCCAGAAGTCATTGAATATTTAATTACTCCACCAAGCCGTGAACGATTAATTGCTTTGATACAAGGCCTTGGGTGCAGTGCTCGTGGATTACTGCGTGAAAAGGGAACGCCTTATGCTGAACTGGGTTTAGACAATCTATCCCTGTCAGAAACGGATATAATTGACGCCATGCTTGCCCATCCTATTTTAATTAATAGACCAATCGTAGTGACCCCAAAAGGCGTACGATTATGCCGACCATCTGAGCTGGTACTTCCATTATTGGAAAACCCAGCAATTGGAAACTTTGTTAAAGAAGATGGTGAAGTAGTAAGAAGTATTAACTAGGCATCAGCACACCTAAAGCACCTAAGTCTTTGCTGTATAATGCTCATTTTTAGCAATAAGTCATGTCACTATGGAAGCCGAGCAACTCAATATTATCGCCAATCGCTTAGTCGATTTAGGCGAACGTAACCAATCACTCAGGGGGTACCTTTGACTTTGAAGCTAAAAGTCAGCGCCTTGAAGAAGTAAATGGTCTGCTTGAAGACCCCAAGGTTTGGAGTGATAACGCTAAAAGTCAAAGTTTAGGTAAGGAAAAGCGCGAGTTAGGGTTAATCGTAGGCGCCTTAACGTATATTGAAGGTAGTTTGAGTGATTGTGGCGAACTATTTGAAATGGCTCGCGAAGAAAACGATGATGAGACCTTGCTCAGTGTAGCAGTTGATTCTGAAGCGCTTGAAAAACAAATTGCTGAAATGGAATTTAGGCGTATGTTCTCTCAGCCGATGGATCCGAATAATTGCTTTATTGAATTTCAATCTGGGAGTGGTGGCACTGAGGCGCAAGACTGGTGCAATATGTTGTTGCGTATGTATTTACGTTACTGTGAGCGCAAAGGCTTTAAAGTAGAAGTTTTGGAAGAGTCTGAGGGCGATGTAGCCGGCATTAAAGGAGCATCAATTAAGGTCTCTGGCGATTATGCTTACGGTACTTTACGCACCGAAAATGGCGTGCATAGACTAGTGCGCAAATCTCCATTTGATTCCAATTCTAAACGCCATACCTCATTTGCTAGCGTTCAGATTTTTCCAGAAGTTGATGAATCTATCGAGGTTGATATTAATCCGTCTGATCTGCGTGTAGATACCTACCGTGCCAGCGGTGCGGGTGGTCAGCATATTAATAAAACGGATTCTGCGGTACGAATAACGCACATTCCAACCAATACCGTGGTCCAATGTCAAAACGATCGATCGCAACACCGTAACCGCGCTGAGGCAATGAATATGCTTAAAGGAGCGCTGTATGCCTTGGAGCTTAACAAGCGTAATGCGGACAAGCAGGCCATGGAAGATGCTAAAACTGATATCGGTTGGGGACATCAAATTAGGTCGTATGTATTAGATCAGTCACGGATTAAAGATTTGCGTACTAATGTAGAAATTGGCAATACTCAAGGCGTCTTGGATGGCGACCTTGACCCATTTATTAGCGAAAGTTTGAAGCAGGGAGTATGAGTGTGAGTAACGAACAAAACCAACAACCATCAAATGAAGTCATCAGTGTTGATGAGAATCATGTGATTGCAGAGCGCCGTGAGAAGCTAAAAGCCATTCGCGATACTGCGAGCAATAATGGCGGCGTAGCCTTTCCAAATGATTTTAAGCCACTTCATAAAGCGGCCGATTTAATTGCTGCTCATGCAGATAAAGAAAATGAAGCATTTGAAGCCACACCGGTAGACGTAGTGGTTGCTGGGCGCATGATGCTAAAACGCGTGATGGGTAAAGCTAGCTTTGCTACTATACAAGACGGTAGTGGCGATCACGCTGGTAGCCGGATTCAACTCTACATTGGACGTGATGTGATTGGCGAAGATGTGTATGAGCAATTTAAGCATTGGGATCTTGGTGACTTTTTAGGTGCGACTGGACATTTATTTAAAACCAAAACCGGCGAGCTATCTATTAAGGTGACTGGCCTTCGTTTACTCACTAAATCGTTAC
>CAIOPD010000052.1 GCA_903860085.1 uncultured Pseudomonadota bacterium | reverse complement strand
GTGCTGATGGCAAAATCGGAGCAATGATTGAGGTTAACTCTGAAACTGACTTCTGTGCTAAAAATGAAGACTTCTTAAAGTTCGTCAATGAGTTAGCGGTGATTGTTGCTAATAGCAATCCAGCTGACATTGCCGCTGTGGGTGCTCTGGCTATGCGTGATTCAACTGTTGAAGATACGCGCGCACAATTGGTTGGTAAGATTGGTGAGAACGTTACAGCGCGTCGTTTTGTACGCCCAGC
Source organism: uncultured Pseudomonadota bacterium (assembly GCA_903860085.1). Taxonomy (GTDB): domain Bacteria; phylum Pseudomonadota; class Gammaproteobacteria; order Burkholderiales; family Methylophilaceae; genus Methylotenera. The sequence goes on along the minus strand of CAIOPD010000052.1, from coordinate 8,595 downwards.
AGTGCAAGGTAAACTTGCTAGCTACATTCACGGTAGCAAAATTGGTGTAATTGTTGATTTAGTTGGTGGCGATGACGCGCTAGCTAAAGATATCGCGATGCATATTGCAGCCGCTAAGCCAAAATCATTAGATGCTTCTGGTATCGATGCAAGTTTGATCGAAACAGAGCGCCGCGTTGCAATTGAAAAAGCAAAAGAAGCAGGCAAGCCTGAAGCGATGCTAGAAAAAATTGCAGATGGTACTGTCCAAAAATTCTTAAAAGAAGTGACATTGTTAAGCCAAATCTTTGTTAAAGATGACAAATTTACGATTGAGCAATTGCTTAAATCAAAAGGAGCTTCAGTTGCTTCATTCACAATGTTTACTGTAGGTGAAGGCATTGAGAAGGTTGTAGTTGATTACGCAGCAGAAGTTGCAGCTGCGGCTAAGGTTTAATCAACCAACGTTGATTGCGGGCGTTTTAGCTATAGGTGCTTTTAATAGCTCCTTCAGCTAATAAGTTGGCAATAAAAAATGGATTAAGCGTGATGCTTAGTCCATTTTTTTTAGCCAAATTTGTCTAATGCTTATACTTTTTAGCACTTTTTTATGCCCTAAAAAGGTGTTTTTATGCTTAAATAAGCAAACTTAAAAAAGAGGAATAATATGGCCGCTCCAGCCTATAAGCGCATCTTACTTAAACTCTCAGGCGAGGCTTTAATGGGTGACGATGCATACGGCATTAATCGCGCAACCATTTCCCGCATCGTCAATGAGGTCAAAGAGATTGTAGATTTAGGTGTGCAGGTGGCTGTGGTCATCGGCGGTGGTAATATTTTTCGTGGTGTAGCACCAGCAGCCGCTGGCATGGATAGGGCTACAGCTGACTATATGGGCATGCTGGCCACGGTGATGAATGCAATGGCTTTGCAAGATGCAATGAAGAACGTGGGCCTTAACGCTCGAGTGCAATCAGCCCTAAATATAGAACAAGTAGCAGAACCCTATATACGCGGTAAGGCGATACGTTACTTAGAAGAAGGCCGTGTAGTCATTTTCGGTGCCGGTACAGGAAATCCTTTCTTTACTACCGATACGGCAGCAGCCTTACGCGGTATGGAAATGAATGCTGAAGTTGTGATTAAAGCAACTAAGGTAGATGGCATTTATACCGACGACCCTAAGACACATCCAGAGGCGATGCGCTATAAAACGATTACTTTCGATGAAGCGATCATTAAAAATCTAAAAGTGATGGATGCGACAGCACTCACTTTGTGTAGAGATCAAAAACTTCCGATTGTGGTATTTAGCATCTTTAAGCAAGGCGCATTAAAAAAAGTGATTATGGGCGAAGATGAAGGCACCATGGTGACGCCTTAATATTACGTCTATCTCGATAGACAGTACCCTATTAGTAAATGACAGACTTAGTTGGAGAAGTAAATGTTAGACGATATTAAGAAAACAGTAGACCAGAAAATGCAAAAGTCATTGGAGTCATTGCAAAATGATTTAGCCAAGATTCGGACTGGACGCGCGCATGTAGGCTTGTTGGACCATGTGATGGTTGAATATTACGGCGCCATGGTTTCAGTGAGTCAAGTGGCCAATATCAATTTAGGTGACTCACGTACGATTAATGTACAACCCTATGAAAAGCCAATGGTTGGTAAGGTTGAAAAGGCAATTCGTGATGCTGATTTAGGCTTAAATCCAGCTACTAATGGGGATTTGATTCGAGTCCCGATGCCAATGCTTACTGAAGAGCGTAGACGTGATTTAACTAAAATCGTGCGTTCGGAAGCAGAAGGCGCAAAAGTCGCCATTCGTAATGTGCGTAGAGATGCTAATGATGCATTGAAAAAGTTAATTAAGGACAAAGAAATTTCTGAGGATGATGAGCGTCGTGCGCAAGACGATGTACAAAAATCTACGGATAAAGCGGTTGCTGAGGTTGATAGAATGTTAAATGCTAAAGAAGTTGAATTGATGGCTGTTTAGCAGCTTTTTAACCATCCTTATCTTGGTAAACTTCCTTATACACCGTAATCTAAACAACCAAGCTCAACTTGCTTTCATTTCCATTCTTGGCGTAGGCGATTAGTATGAAGCTTTTTAGTAGTGCTACGCAAAGTGTCCCTGTAACTGCAGAAATCCCTCAGCATATTGCCGTAATTATGGATGGTAATGGACGTTGGGCACGCAAACGCTTTTTGCCTAGAGTGGCTGGGCATAAAGTGGGTGTTGATACAGTGCGTGACTTAGTAAAGTACTGCATCAATCTTAAAGTTGATTATTTAACTTTATTTGCATTTAGCAGCGAAAACTGGCGTAGACCTAGTGAGGAAGTCTCTTTCTTAATGGGCTTATTCATGGATGCGCTTAAGCGCGAAGTGGTTAAGTTGCATCAAAACAATATTAAACTCTTGTTAATAGGCGATCGCAGTCGCTTTGATGCTGCGCTGATTGCCAAGATTGAAGAGTCAGAACAACTCACGGCGAACAATAACGGTCTTACCTTAACGATTGCTGCTAACTATGGTGGTCGATGGGATGTATTGCAGGCAGTCAATAAAATGCAATTAGCGGCGCCAGAGCTAGCAGGTAATTTTAGTGAGGCGCACTTAACCCCTTATTTATCGATGCACTATGCGCCTGAACCGGACTTATTTATTCGTACTGGTGGGGAAAAGCGCATTAGTAACTTTCTGTTATGGCAGTTAGCTTATACAGAATTTTATTTCACCGACACCCTGTGGCCAGATTTTAATGAGGAAGCTTTTAAGTTGGCTATTCACTCATATCAACAACGTGAACGAAGATTTGGTCGTACCAGTGAGCAATTAAGTGAATCCAATGATTAATGTTCTTATTGCTCTCGCTTACTCTTTAGGCCCAATCATTCGCCATGCTTAAAACCAGAGTCATTACGGCCATATTCCTTGTTGTTGGTTTTCTAACTGCCTTGTATTTAGCCTCCGATCTTACTTGGGCATTGCTAAGCCTTAGCGTGACTTTAATTGGGGTATGGGAATGGTCAAAACTTATTACCCTAGACACATGGCAAATGCGTTTAATGCTTTTGGCTGCCTTGGCGATTGGCTTATTGTTCATATTTAACGCTAATTTATCCATTTCTCCATTTTATGATGTTGTTAAACTGGTGTTGATGGCTACAGCGAGCCTATTCTGGCTAATCGTTGCGCCATTTTTCTTATGGTCTGGCAGACAAGTTAGTTGCAAATGGTGGATGGCAACATTAGGATTGTTATTGTTGTTGGCTACTTGGCTAGCGTTGGTTGGTTTGCACCACATTGGCCCCTGGGTGTTATTAAGCGTACTGGCGACAGTTTGGATTGCCGACAGTGCGGCTTACTTTGCTGGCAAACGTTTTGGTCGCAATAAGCTTGCACCGTCAATTAGTCCAGGGAAGACTTGGGAAGGCGTTGCTGGTGCCATTTTAGCGGTCAGCGTTTATGGGTATATTCTTTGTTACAGTTTTAATCTAAGTCTATGGCTTATTGTCGGTATGGCTTTATTAGTAGTATTAAGTGTCATGGGCGACTTGTTTGAATCATTACTTAAGCGTCAAGCTGGGGTCAAAGATAGCAGTCAGCTCTTGCCAGGGCATGGCGGTGTGCTTGATCGCATTGATGGCTTAATCCCGACTTTAGTCTTGACCTTTTTTGTGTATTTGTTTTCGCCATTTTGTGAAGTGATCAGTACATGTTTAACTCTGTAAATCCTTTGCTAGCGAAAAATGTAAGCATACTAGGGGCAACTGGCACCATTGGCTTACATACGCTTGATGTAATCACACAACACCCCAATCGTTTCAATGTATTTGCCTTAACCGCCAATACCAACGTTAAAGGTCTATTCGCTTTATGTGTCAGCTACGCGCCTCGTTATGCTGTGATGCTCCATCCCGCAGCCGCAAATGAGTTGGCAACGCAACTTAAAGCCATAGGCTCTAGCACTGTCGTTTTGCATGGTGAAGAGTCACTGTGTTACGTTGCTTCGCATGAAGAGGTGGACACGGTCATGGCTGCTATTGTTGGTGCCGCCGGCCTGCACCCGGCGATGGCAGCAGCTAAAGCGGGTAAATGTATTTTACTCGCCAATACAGAAACTTTAGTGATGGCTGGCAACTTGTTTATGCAAGCGGTTAGTGATGGCGGCGCCACGCTTCTTCCTATTGATAGTGAGCATAACGCCATATTCCAAGTAATGCCAAGGCAGCGCTGTGCGCAATTATCCCAAATGGGCGTTAAGCGCGTAATTCTAACTGCATCTGGCGGACCTTTTCGAAATTCCAGTCTTGATGAATTAAAGGCGGTGACACGGGCACAAGCGCTTAATCATCCTAATTGGGTAATGGGTCCCAAGATTACGGTGGACTCAGCCTCACTTATGAATAAAGGCTTAGAAGTCATCGAGGCGCATTGGTTATTTAATGCATTGCCTAATCAGATTGATGTAGTGGTTCATCCACAAAGCATCATCCACTCCATGGTTGAATACATTGATGGAAGTGTTTTGGCGCAGCTCGGCAACCCCGACATGCGCACCCCGATTGCTTATGGCTTAGGTTACCCAGAACGATTAACTAGCGGTGTGAGTAGTTTAGATTTGCTGACCACTTCGCGTTTAGACTTTAGTGCTCCCGACCTTGAGCGCTTCCCGTGTCTTCGTATTGCCTATGATGCTTTAAGTCTTGGCGGTACGGCGCCAGCCATATTGAATGCAGCCAATGAAGTTGCAGTTGCGGCGTTCTTAGATGAAAAAATAGGTTTTATGGACATCCCTTGCATGATAGAAACCGTATTGTCAGCCGCTAGCATTGAACAGGTAGAGTCTATTGCGCAATTAGTGGCAGTAGACGCTATGACGAGGCAACAAGCGTCTGATTGGTTAAGTGTTCATGCTTAAGCTGGAGCTCCGCAGTCTATGCTAGACCTTTTGCTCACCCCAATCAGCTTTATATTCACATTGGGCTTATTGGTCACGGTGCATGAGTATGGACATTTTCAGGTGGCAAAGTGGTGTGGCGTAAAAGTGCTGAAGTTTTCAATTGGGTTCGGCAAACCGCTATGGCAAAAAAAGTTTGGCCATGACCAGACTGAATTTATATTGGCAGTCATTCCTTTAGGAGGCTATGTCAAAATGCTTGATGAGCGAGAGTCTGATCAAGCTATTGTTGCTGCATTGTCAGAACTAGATTTAGCACGCGCCTTTAATCGGCAATCTGTTTATAAGCGTATTGCTATAGTGTTGGCTGGACCATTGGCGAATTTACTCCTTGCGATTGCTTTATATTTTATATTACTCATGCAAGGTGTGATCGGCATGAGGCCGTTGCTAGGCAAAGTGAATGAGCATACGCCAGCGGCTATGGCTCAAATGCACATGGGTGACACGATACAAAAAGTGGATGGGAAAGCGATTGCGACTTGGCAAGATGCGCGATGGCAGTTATTGAATGCGGTACTCAAAAAGACCCAAGTGGACATCCAAACGATTGATGAGCAGCAAGTAATACAGCACCATCAATTAGATTTAAGTAAAGTCCATCAGGATGATTATCGTCACGACATTTTAGATCAGTTAGGATTAGTGATTTATCAAATCAAATCACCACCTTTAATCGGCGAAGTCCTTAAAAATGGTCGCGCTGAGGTTGCTGGCTTAAAACCAAATGACCTAGTCCTTAGCATTAATCATCACCCAGTCACAGTTTGGGGAAATTTCGTAGAAGAAATTAGGCGTCAACCCAATTTAAAGATTGAAGTAACTGTGCTACGCGAGCGTGAAGCTATTACAATCAGCGTAACCCCAGAAGCGGCAAATGAGGGAGACAAAACAATAGGTCGCATTGGAGTTGGTGTTAAGCTGAAGCAAGTGGACTTAGATAAGATTTTTGTCACCACGCATTATTCCGTCTGGGAATCTTTACTAAAAGCGACAGAAAAAACATGGGACACCTCAATTTTTAGCTTAAAAATGTTAGGTAGCATGCTGACTGGGCATTCCTCATGGAAGGCCATGAGCGGCCCAGTCACTATTGCTAGTTACGCAGGGCAGAGTGCGCATATGGGCATTAAGTCCTTTATCGGATTTTTAGCTTTAATTAGCATTAGTATCGGCGTGCTTAATCTATTGCCTGTACCTGTGTTAGATGGCGGCCATTTGATGTATTATGTGATAGAAATTTTTACCGGTAAACCAGTGTCAGATTCAATCATGGTTATAGGGCAAAAAGTAGGTTTTACCTTATTAGCCTTGATGATGTTTTTGGCTCTATATAACGATATAAACAGATTAATAACAGGCTGATCGAATGGCAATCAAAAATATAATGCATCTTAATAGAGCAGACCTTAAATTAGCCGCATATAAATTTAAGCACTTGACGCTTCAGACCATGCTGTTGGTTCTAGGTGGGCTATATGCTGGTTCAGCTTTGGCCTTAGAGCCGTTTGTGGTTAAAGATATCCGCGTTGAAGGTATTCAGCGTACTGAAGCTGGGACTGTATTTACCTATCTGCCAGTAAAGGTTGGCGAAACCATGAATGATGACTTGGCAGCACAGGCCATTAAGTCTTTATATGGCACAGGGTTTTTTAAAGATATCCGAATAGAAGCGGATGGCGATGTGTTGGTGATTACCGTGCAAGAAAGATCATCAGTTGCACAAATTGAATTTAGCGGTAATAAGTCTATGCCTACCGATAAGGTAAAGGAAGGGCTAAAGCAGATTGGTATCGCTGAAGGTCAAATTTTTGATAAATCACAATTGGATCGTGCTGAGCAAGAAATCAAGCGCCAATATTTAGCGCAGGGTAAATACGGTGCTACAGTTAAGACGATAGTATCGCCACTAGAGCGTAATCGAGTGGCTGTTCGCTTTGAGATTGAAGAGGGCGCAGTTTCTAAAATTCGAGATATTAATATTGTTGGCAATCAAATTTTCACTACGGATGATTTGCGTGCGCAACTGATATTAACTACGCCAAACTGGATGAGTTGGTGGAATAAAAATGATCAGTATTCTAAGCAAAAACTTAATGCTGACCTTGAAGCTTTACGTTCATTTTATATGAACCAAGGCTATCTTGAATTTAATATTGACTCTACGCAAGTATCCATTACCCCGGATAAAAAAGACATTTACATTACAGTCAACGTCACTGAAGGTGAAAAATACACCATTTCCGAAGTGAAGTTGGCGGGTGAAACGCTAGTGCCAGAGGATGAATTGCGTACGCTGATGAAAATACAAGCGGGTGAAACCTTTAGCCGTGAGAAAGTAACGCAAACTACTAAAGCGATTAGTGATCGATTAAGTAATGATGGTTATGCCTTTTCTAATATTAATGCGGTGCCGGAAGTTAATAAAGAGTTGCATACAGCCTCATTTACTTTCTTTGTTGATCCTGGAAAACGTATTTATGTGCGCCGTATTAATATCGTAGGCAATACGCGTACCCGTGATGAAGTGGTCCGCCGAGAAGTGCGCCAATTGGAATCTTCTTGGTATGCTGCCAATAAAATTAATCGATCCAAAGAGCGTTTAGTCCGCACTCAATACTTCTCAGATGTCAATGTCGAAACGCCAGCTGTACCAGGTACGGCAGATCAGGTTGATTTAAATATCAGTCTCGTTGAACAGTCAACAGGCAGTGTGCAGTTCGGTGCTGGTTTATCTAGCTATGAAGGTGTGGTTTTTGGTGTAACAGTTAATCAAAACAACTTTCTAGGTACTGGTAATCGCGTGAGTGCCCAGGTGAATACAGGTAAGGTAAATACCACTTACTCTTTATCCTATACCGACCCATATTACACTCCAGATGGTGTAAGTAGAGGGTTTGATGTATATAGGCGAGATGTCAATACCAATCCCTTGGTAAGCGTTAGCCCATATAGTTCTTCCTCTTATGGCGCTGGTGTAAGGTTTGGCATCCCGCTTAATGAAAAAGATGCATTGAACTTTGGTTTATCTGCTGACTTGACCCAAGTAAATTTGACGGATGCATTGTCCAGTTCACCACAAATGCTCGCTTCTTGCCCTACGCTTAGCTGTACCAGAAATTCTATAGTAGCTTCTGCTGGATGGGTGCATGATTCTCGCGATAGCATTATGTATACGACTAGTGGAGTTCTGCAGAAGATAAGTGCTGAGGTGTCACTACCGGTTCTCGATTTGCAATACTATAAATTGCAATATAAACAAGCTTGGTTTAAGGAGGTTTTTAGTGGTGTTTCTGTAATGATGAATGGTGAAATCGGTTATGCTGGGGCTTATGGTAGCGAGCCGTTCCCATTCTTTAAAAACTATTACATGGGCGGCGTAAACTCTGTACGCGGTTATGATAATGGTGCTTTGGGACCACAAGCCATTATGCCAACAACAGGTTATGTATACTCTACTGGTGGTACTAAGAGCTTATTGGGTAACGCCGAGCTGCTGTTTCCAGTTCCAGGTTTAAAAGATAATAAGCAATTTAGACTAAGTCTCTTTGTAGATGCTGGCCAAGTCTATGACGGCGCATATAATCTTGGAGATTTACGTTACTCAACTGGTGTAGGTATTGGTTGGTCATCACCATTTG
>CAIOPD010000051.1 GCA_903860085.1 uncultured Pseudomonadota bacterium | reverse complement strand
GCGAGTATGCGAGTATGGAAAGATTTTCCGCAAGCGTACGCTAAAGATTTCTCAAAATTAAGCGCTAGTCTATTTAAATTAGTAAGTTTCCCTGGCACCATGGTCGAATTGCCAAATGCTAGTAAAGAAGGATACTTAACTACGCTCAAGTCTTCACGTCGCAATAAGCTGAAGAAGAAACTACGCTTAGCTGCTGAAAGCCCAGTCGACATAGAGGTGGTGCAGCAACCAGACACTGCAACCATGGATCAGATTTTCAGTCTATTTTGGCAAACCTACGAAAAAGGTGGCACTAAATTCGAACGCTTAAATCGCAAGTTTTTTGACTTACTATCTGCAGAAACTAATAGCCACTTTGTCATATTACGGGAACAATCGAACGGTAAAATAGTAGCCTTTATGCTGTGCTTTTTGCTAGGCGACCATATGATTAATAAATTTATTGGCATTGACTACCAAAAACCTAAAGAATGGTTTTTGTACTTTAAGTTATGGGAAGCAGCCGTGGATTGGGCGGCTAAAAATGGTGCTAAAGCAATACAAAGTGGTCAAACTGGCTATGCCCCTAAAATAGAACTGGGGAATCAATTGGTGCCGCTTACCAATTATTGTGCGCACATCAACCCAGTAATTAACTGGGTCTATGCCAAGGTAGCAAAAACTATTAACTGGGATACCTTAGATGCTGATTTAGCGATCTACCTAAAGGCTTATCCAGATGAAAAACCAAAACTATAAGCCTGTGATCGCTCAAAAAGACTAAGTCATGCTTGAGAGATATTTAATAGCACTAGTCTTAACCTGTATTTTAAGCAGTCAGTCTCTAATAGTATTAGCGGAAGCACCAGTCGCAACTAATGACCCAATCGCCTTCAAGTTCACTCCCTCTTACTATTTATCATCTAATGGTAACAATGCAACCGACCTTAATTTTCGCGCCAGTCGAGACGGAAATACTGCTTGGCTAGGTGAATACGCAGACAAAAATGGCTACCAACAAACCCGTCTAGGTTATGAATATAAGTTTAATGAAGGTATGTTGAGGCCAACCTTATCGGCACAATTGGCCAGCGGCGGATTTGTGGGCGGTTCGTTAACAACCGAGTTAGGTGGTGAGTACTACGCTATTCTCGGATTAGGCCGCACCAACCTTAAAGACTACTACAACTTAAATTTCGACCCTAATGACGCCATTACTTTAGGTTTTGGTACACGTGCAATCAACAATACTGAACTATCTTTACAACAAGTAAGAGATGATCGCCTAGGCACAGGACAACAAATTACACATCTAGTTTGGCGTTACAAACCAACGGAAGCAGAGAGAATAAGCATTGATGGCGCTTATAAAAGTGGTTTGGGTACCAATGCAACTAATGTACATGGCTACAGCCTAACTTTTGATTATGACTACCATCAGTATTTTTCCAGAATAGCTTATGATCAATATGCAAATTTTACACTTAATAATTTAACGCGACTTTCAATAGGCATACGATTTTAGCTGCGCTGTTAATTCAGAATGCTTAACTAAGCAATAAGATTATTATCGTGCCCAGAGCTTAAGTAGGATTTGATCATCTTCTGTAAGGTTACTGTCAGCTTAGGGCTATAATCTGCATCAAGTATTTTTGCCTGGAAATCAACATGTAATGGCTTAGGCAGCTTTAGTATTAATCTTTAAAGGTAACAACATGAAATTTCGTGCTTTAACTTATCTTGCAATGCTCATAGTCACCACATTTTCCAACTTGGCATATGCAGATGATGCGACTCTGGAGCATTTAAGTTTTAGTGATGCCAATACTTTATTTAGTAGTAATAACAGAGAATTACTGCTAGCCAAACGTATGTTAGAGTCTGCACAGACTGGCGCAGTTATTGCTGCACAAAAACCCAATCCCGTGCTATCACTGGGCATTTCAAATTTAAATATTAATCGCGGCCAAGGTAATGCCAACCCTAATGGTAGTAATAGTCTAGCCGATAAAACCTTAAGTAGCAGCGTACAAATCAATCAGTTATTTGAACGTGGAGATAAACGTGAAATACGCATGGCTTCTGCTGAAAATGGCATTAAAGCCTCAAGCTATGATCTAAAAGACACACGCAGACAACAAACACTGACGCTAGCCTATGCTTATTATGATTTGGTTTTGTCGCAGGAGACAGAGAAAATACAAACAAGCAATGTTGCCTTATATGAGAGTACCTTAAAAGCGGCAGAACTGAGATTAAAAGCTGGCGATATATCTGCTTCTGATGTTGCTCGTATTAGGGTAGATGCTTTACGTGTTAAAAATGACTTACGCCAGGCCAATGCCAATCGCCAAAAGGCACAGGCCAATATTGCTTACCTTATGGGTAAAGAAAATGAAGCTAACAAAATCATTGCAATAGATTCTTGGCCTTCAACCAACCAAATTAATCCTAGTGTACTCAATCTAGCGCCACTCAACCTAGAGGCGAAACTAAACCAACGTGCCGATATTTTGGCGGCAGAAGCCAGAACGCAGCAGGCGGAAGAAAATAGACGCTTTGCCAATTCACTCAAAACACGAGACCTTAATATTGGCGTTCAATATCAACATTTTCCTGGTCAAGGTCCTGGTGTAGGTGAAAATACAGTTGGTGCTTATGTCAGCATACCGCTCTTTACTAACTACCAATATCAAGGTGAGGTCGCACGCTCGGAGGTTGACTACGTAACAGCAGTTGAAGCCAAAGCGCAAGCACGCGCAACTGCAATAGGTGAAATTACCCGCAGCAAGGCTGATCTTGATGCGGCTGTCGATAAAGTGCAGCGCTTTGAGCAACAAATGCTGGGGGAAGCTCAAAAAGCTACTGATGCCGCTGAATTTGCCTACCAACATGGAGCAATAGGCGTGACCGACTTACTAGACTCACGCCGAGTGCTGCGCGCATTGCAATTAGAATCAGCTTCGGCTCACGCTGACTACGCCAAAGCATTTGCTGCATGGCAAGCTGCTATCAATACCGAGGAAAACCAATGAATAAAGTTTCACTAGTGTTGCTATTAGCAACTGCATTCACGCTGTCAAATGCTTATGCAGTTGAAAAAATAGCCGTAGCAAAAAAGGCTGTATCTGATGAAGTAAGCTTTGCAGCCAATGCTCCGCAGTTAGCTAGTATTAAAATAGAGCCTGTCATAGAAATTACCGCGTCTACAACATCTCCACTTAACGGTAAAATAACTTTCGATGAAAATTATACTAGTCGCGTTAGCTCTCCAATTTTAGGACGCGTGCTTAGTATCAAAGCGCAAGTTGGCGAAAAAGTAAAAGCTGGACAAGTCTTGGCGACCATTGATTCGCCAGAACTTGGCAGCGCCTTGGCTGATGCACGTAAAGCCTCTGCTGACCTACAACTTAAAAATAAAGCATTTGAACGTAATAATTTACTGCTAGAAGGTGGCGTGATTGCTCGCAAAGATTTTGAAAGTAGCCAATCTGATTTAGCCCAAGCGGTCGCTGAAGAACAGCGCGCTAACGCGCATTTAAAAAACCTCGGTGCACAACGCAATGCCGATGAAAGCTTTCTGCTACGCTCTCCAATTTCTGGCACAGTAGTCGACAGGCAGATTAATCCCAGTTCTGAGGTTCGCCCAGATGCAGCACTCCCCCTCTTTATTATTACCAATCCAGATCACCTTTGGGCAAGCATAGATCTGCCCGAGCGCGATCTAGCTAAGGTTTCACCAGGTCAAAAATTAGCCATCCATGTTGATGCTTATCCAGATGAAGTATTTACCGGCAATATAGACTCCATAGGTGTAATGGTAGACCCGACCACCAGAAGAATTACCGTACGCTGTTCGGTGCAAAGTCGCGGAAAACTTAAACCTGAAATGTATGCGCAAATTACACCGTTGAATACACAAAATGTAAAGGTGATACGCCTAGCGAATACTGCATTAATTACTGAAGGTTTATATAACTATGTATTTGTTGAGATTACGCCCAACCACTTTAAGAAGCGTCGTGTGACACTTAATTCGCAAGAACGTGAGTTTGCTACTGTGAAAAGTGGATTAACCGTTGGTGAGCGTGTAATTAGCTCAGGTGCTTTTTTGCTTAACTCCGAATTAGCTATTGCCAAGTAACACCACACATTAAGTAAAGCCAAAACCATGTTAAAAAATCTCATCACTTTCTCGCTTCAGCAGCGTATCTTTGTGTTGCTAGGCGCTTTAGTCATTATTGTTGCCGGTTACTTTGCAGTTCAAAACTTACCTATTGAAGCATTCCCCGACGTTGAAGATGTGCACGTTGGTATTGTGACGCAGGCTCCTGGCTTGGCACCAGAAGAAGTCGAACGAGTGGTTTCACTAGCGATTGAACATGTAATGAGCGGAGTACCACATCTATCACAAATGCGCTCGGTTTCGATTACTGGTCTATCAGTGGTGACCTTAACTTTTTCTGAGCATACCGATGATTACTTTGCTCGCCAACAGGTATTAGAACGTCTACAGGAAGTGACATTGCCACCTGGGCTTCAGCCAACATTGGCGCCACTAACGACTGCTGTGGGCGAAATTTATCGTTATATCGTTGAGGCTCCAAAAAACATGCCTCAACGAGAAATACGTGCAATTCAAGATTGGAAAATAATCCCATTACTTAGAACCGTTCCAGGCGTGGCAGACATCACAAGTTTTGGGGGCTCTGTCAAAGAATATCAAGTACTACTCAATCCATATCTTTTGACTAAATTCGGCATCAGCATCGATCAAGTCAACAAAGCCCTAGGCAATAATAGTAGTAATGTCGGCGGCGGCTTAATGCGTCGAGGTGATGAATCACTTGTAGTGCGTGGCGTTGGCTTATATGAAAACTTAGATGATATTGCCAAAACCGTAATTACTTCACGCGCTGGCAAGCCGATACTTATTAGTGACATCGCAAAAGTAGAAATAGGTGACCGACCACGTTCAGGTATTGTTTCGTACAACAGTCAAGACGATGTAGTGGAAGGCATCGTCATTATGAATAAAGGTCAAAATCCCGCAAAAGTCATTGAGTTATTGCGCTTGAAGGTAGAAGAAACCAATAGAAAATTACCTGCTGGCGTCCGTATAGCCCCGTTTTACGACAGAACCAACTTAATTAAACACACAGTAAGTACCGTCTCAGAGAACTTGATTGTTGGCGCGCTTCTGGTCGTGGCAATCTTAATTGTTTTTCTACGTAATTGGCGTGCTGCACTAATTGTAGCTTCAGTGATTCCACTATCTTTACTATTTGCTTTTATCGTCATGGATATCTGCGGTGTATCTGCGAACTTAATTTCTTTAGGCGCAGTCGACTTCGGAATTATTATCGATAGTGCCGTGGTGTTAGTAGAAGCTTTAATGGTGAAACTGGCGTTTACTCAACTGGATAAATTTCCACAACATGGTTCTTATAGCTGGCGTATTCAGACGCTAAAAAATACTGCAGTGGAAATGGGACGCCCGATTTTATTCTCAAAATTCATCATCATTCTAGCGTTTCTGCCTATTTTTACATTCCAGCGTGTGGAGGGTAAAATATTTTCACCCATGGCATTTACTCTTAGTTTTGCGTTATTAGGTGCCATTATTCTAACGCTTACTTTAATTCCAGCACTACTTTCATTCACTATGCGACGTGAAGATATGGCTGAAAAACATAGTGTCTGGATGGATAAAATTAAAGAAGGCTATAAAGATTTCTTACTTAATATGGCCAAAATGAGATTGTTTGTCATTGCAGCTTCTGTAGGACTACTGGTTTTATCATTATCCTTAGCGCCTATGCTAGGTTCAGAATTTTTACCAAAACTTGATGAAGGTAATATTTGGTTAACTATTAGCCTCCCCCCTTCTACCAACTTATATAAATCTCAAGAAATTGAACGCCATGCAAGAGAGATATTAAGAAGCTATAAAGAAGTGAAAATGGTGAGCTCTGGAGTAGGTCGTCCTGATGATGGAACCGATCCTAAAGGACCCAATAATATTGAAATATTTGCAGACCTAACACCATCCGACACTTGGAGCTTTCCAAACAAAGAGGCATTAATTAAAGATATGTCGGCAAAAATACATATGATTCCAGGTATACCAACAAACTTTTCACAAGTTATTCAAGATAATGTGGAAGAGGCAATGTCAGGCGTAAAGGGTGAGATTGCAATTAAGATTTTTGGACCTAATCTGGGCATACTTGAAGAAAAAGCTAATCAAGTGGTTAGCGTACTTAACACTGTTCGTGGTGCTAGTGATGTAGAAGCAATCCGCATTTCAGGTAACTCTGAATTAAATATCACCTTAGATAGAACCAAGCTTTCACGATATGGCTTGGCTGTTGGCGACGTCAACAATACCGTTCAAACAGCACTCGCAGACACTGCAGCAAATACTTTTTATGATGGAGATAGACGTTTTGATGTCACGCTAAGATTAGATGCTCCATACCGCCAATCAGTCGACAGCATCGATAATTTGCCAATCACATTGCCTGATGGTGTCAGCACAATTCCACTCAGCGAGTTGTCTGATATCAGTATCAAACAAGGCGCTTACCGTGTAAGTCGTGAAGGCGTATCTCGGGTAGTCTCAATTAAATGTAATTTGCTTAATCGTGACCAAGGTGGCTTTGTGAAAGAAGCTATGGCTAAGGTGCAAGCAAATGTCATTTTGCCAGCTGGCTATAATATGACTTGGGGTGGTCAGTTTGAAAACCAGCAGCGCGCAATGAAACGCCTTGAAGTAATCGTGCCGCTATCCATACTTTTAATTTTTGTTATTCTTTTCTGGGCGTTTAAGTCCGTTCGCAACGCCATTTTAGTCTTGCTTATGATTCCATTTACCTTAATAGGTGGACTGGCTGGATTAGGTTTAGCCGGTTTGCATCTATCGGTCTCTGCCGCCGTAGGCTTTATTGCCTTAGCTGGGATTTCTGTCCAAAACGGTGTCATTATGGTGGAACAAATCAAACATCTAATTCTAGAAGGCGCTAGCCTGTCTAATGCAATTTTAGATGGCGCGGTAGCTAGACTCAGACCCATTCTGATGACCGCTTTAATGGCTGGCTTAGGCTTATTACCAGCAGCACTATCACATAGCATCGGTTCTGAAACGCAACGTCCATTTGCTGTGGTGATTGTAGGTGGGCTCATTACAGCCACCTTCTTTACTTTGTTGTTGTTACCGCTACTATTCCCATTCTTCTCTGACGAAAGTAAAGAAGATAAAGTAGCAAGTAAAGAGTCTACAGCTGAATAATGACAAAGAAAAGGGCGGTATAACCGCCCTTTTTTTACACCACGATAACTAAATAGCTACGTTAGATATTATTTAACTGCAGCTGGTTTAGCAGAAGCTTTCTTCGCTTTAGCTGCATGTTTCTTAGCTTTTTTAGGCGCTGCCTTAACAGTAGCAGCTGGTTTAGCTACATCAGCTTTAGCTTCTGGCGCTGCTGCCGCCACTGGAGCTTTTGCGGCTTCAACTGGTTTAGCAGCATCTGCTGCGAATGCTGCTGAGCCTAAAGATAATGCAAAAGCGCCAGCTAATAATGTTGCTAATAATTTATTCATTATAATCTCCAAAAATAAGTAAGTATTGCGTTAACAAAGCTGGTTAAGAATTTTTGTAATCTTT
>CAIOPD010000050.1 GCA_903860085.1 uncultured Pseudomonadota bacterium | reverse complement strand
GGCTCTATCTTATTGAACACATAGGCATTTGACGGTAAAATCGCCGGTTCCGCTAAATGTTTTGTGATCAGATAATATGGCATCAGAGTTAAGTAACCTAATTGCGCAGACCAATATTCAAGCCGCGCTTGAAAATTCAGCACTTTCGAATCCTAGCAAGCCCAATAAGCAAGGGTTATACAACCCCTCCAATGAGCATGATGCTTGTGGCGTGGGCTTTGTTGCGCATATCAAGGGTAAAAAGAGCCATGATATTGTGCAAAAGGGTTTGCAGTTACTCACCAACTTAACCCATCGTGGTGCTACCGGTTACGACCCAAAACTAGGGGATGGTGCTGGGCTGTTGATGCAAATGCCAGACGCATTTATGCGCAAAGAAGCGGCTAAACTAGATATTCAATTGCCGGCCGCTGGTGAATACGCCGTTGGCAATGTGTTTTTGCCACAGACAGATAAAAATCGTGAGCAGGTTGAAGCTTTAATTGGCAAAATTATTCAAGAAGAGCAGCAGGTTTTATTAGGCTGGCGCCAAGTGCCGGTTGATAACAGCAATATTGCCCAAGCTGCGCGTGATGTTGAGCCGAATATGCGTCAGGTTTTGATCGCAAGCACTGTCGCTGATCAGGATGCTTTTGAGCGTAAACTATTTGTGATTCGTAAGCGCGTAGAGCACGCAGTAGCCGCGCTTAATTTGCAAGATAACGCCGCTTTTTATATCCCGTCATTATCCTCACGTACCATCGTTTACAAAGGGATGTTGCTAGCAAATGAAGTGGGTATTTATTACCAAGATTTAAATGATGAGACTGTAGTCTCTGCCCTCGCACTAGTACATCAGCGCTTTTCAACCAACACCTTCCCTGCTTGGGATTTGGCACACCCATTCCGCATGATTGCGCATAATGGTGAAATCAATACCGTACAAGGCAATGTCAACTGGATGGCCGCACGTCATGAAACCATGCGCTCAGCATTGTTAGGCGAAGATTTAGAAAAACTATGGCCATTAATTGTTGATGGGCAGTCAGATTCAGCCTGCTTTGATAATTGTTTAGAGTTGCTAGTGGCTGGTGGGTATAGCTTGCCGCATGCGATGATGATGCTTATTCCTGAAGCTTGGTCAGGTAATCCATTGATGGACGAAGAGCGTCGCGCTTTCTACGAATATCATGCTGCATTGATGGAGCCATGGGATGGCCCAGCCGCAGTAGCGTTTACAGATGGCCGTATGATTGGTGCTACCTTAGACCGTAACGGTTTACGTCCAGCGCGATATTTAGTGACGGATGACGATTTAGTGATGATGGCATCAGAAATGGGTGTGCTCACTTTCCCGCAAGAAAAAATTGTAAAGAAATGGCGTTTAGAGCCAGGTAAAATGCTACTAATTGATATGGAGCAAGGCCGAATTATTGATGATGCTGAAGTTAAAAAAGCATTGGCAACTGCTAAGCCTTATCAGCAATGGATAGAAAAAAGTCGTTATTTTTTAAGTGATATGCCTAAAGTCGGTGGTGCGGTTGAGATCGCCGCCAGCTTGCCACAGATTAATCTGCTTGATATGCAGCAAGTATTTGGCTATACGCAAGAAGATATTAAATTTGTAATGTTACCTATGGTCCAAAATGGCGAAGAAGCTTCAGGTTCTATGGGTAATGATGCCGCATTGCCTGTGCTGTCTATTAAACCTAAGCTGATATACAACTATTTCAAACAGCTCTTTGCGCAAGTCACCAACCCGCCAATAGATCCGATTCGTGAAGAGTTGGTGATGTCATTGGTGACATTTATTGGACCAAAACCCAATTTATTAGGTGTAGATGAAACTAAGCCAGCATTACGCTTAGAGGCTAGTCAGCCTGTGTTAACGTTGGATGAGTTGGAGCAATTAAAATCAATTGCTCTCCTGACTCAAAACCAATATCAATCCTTAGTGTTAGATATTACTTACGCTGCCAATTTGGGCAAAGCAGGCATGGCCGCCGCAGTGGCTAGCATTGCCAGTGCTGCGCAAAAAGCGGTGCAAGATGGCTTTAATATTATTATTCTGTCTGATCGCAATGTCAGTGAGTCACGCTTAGCGATTCCAGCTTTACTAGCTTGTTCTGCTATACACCAGCATTTGGTAAAAACTGGTCTGCGCACCAGCACTGGTTTAGTGATTGATACTGGTTCAGCCCGTGAAGTCCACCATTTTGCATTATTAGCAGGTTATGGTGCTGAGGCGGTTTGTCCTTGGTTAGCATTTGAGACCATTAATCACCTTGGTACTAAAGACAATGCTGAAGCTGCGAAGAAGTTTGTAAAAGCTATCGGCAAAGGCTTATATAAAGTCATGTCTAAAATGGGCATTTCTACTTACCAATCTTATTGCGGTGCGCATATTTTTGAAGCCATAGGCTTGAATTCTGCATTTGTAGAAAAATATTTTACTGGCACTGCCACCAATATTGAAGGTATCGGATTGGATCAAGTGGCTGAAGAATCAGTGCGTATGCATACCTCGGCTTTCGGCGAAGATCCAGTGTTGGCAAATAGCTTAGAAGCTGGTGGCGAGTACGCATTTCGTATTCGTGGAGAAGAGCATATGTGGACGCCGGACTCTATTGCGAAACTGCAACATGCGACGCGTACTAATCAATACGATACTTATAAAGAATATGCCAAGCTGATTAACGATCAATCACGTCGCCATATGACACTTCGTGGTCTGTTTGAAATTAAGTCTGCAGGCAAAGCAATTCCACTGGAATCTGTAGAGTCAGCAAAAGAAATCGTTAAACGTTTTGCCACTGGTGCCATGTCTTTAGGGTCAATTTCTACTGAAGCTCATGCCACTCTGGCAATTGCCATGAACCGTATTGGTGGTAAGTCCAATACCGGCGAAGGCGGCGAAGACCCTAAACGCTTTATTGCAGTCAGTGCTGACAGCAGTATGGCTAAGGTGATTGGCGAGAATGTGATTGTCAAAGACATCCCACTTAGGGCCGGCGACTCGATGCGCTCAAAAATCAAGCAAGTCGCATCAGGTCGTTTTGGCGTTACTGCTGAATACCTCGCATCTGCAGATCAAATCCAGATAAAAATGGCGCAGGGTGCTAAGCCTGGCGAAGGTGGTCAATTACCAGGCCATAAAGTAAGTGAATATATTGCCAAACTACGTTTTTCAGTTCCAGGCGTGGGTTTAATTTCACCACCGCCACATCACGACATTTACTCTATTGAAGATTTGGCGCAACTGATTCATGATTTAAAAAATGCCAATCCTAAAGCGTCTATTTCAGTAAAATTAGTTTCTGAAACTGGCGTGGGTACTGTCGCCGCAGGTGTTGCAAAAGCTAAGTCTGACCATATTGTAATCGCAGGTCACGATGGTGGTACTGGCGCGTCGCCAATCTCTTCAGTGAAGCACGCAGGTACGCCATGGGAACTTGGTTTGTCTGAGACTCAGCAAACATTGGTGCTCAACCAGTTACGCGGTCGTGTGGTAGTGCAAGTCGACGGCCAAATTAAAACCGGTCGCGATGTGGTGGTGGGTGCTTTATTGGGCGCGGACGAGTTTGGTTTTGCGACTGCGCCGTTAGTGGTAGAAGGCTGCATTATGATGCGTAAATGTCATCTTAATACTTGCCCTGTTGGTGTTGCTACACAAGACCCTGAACTGCGTAAGCGCTTTACAGGCCAGCCAGAGCATGTGGTTAATTACTTCTTCTTTGTCGCTGAAGAAGTACGTGAGTTGATGGCTTCTATCGGTGTCGCCAAGTTTGATGACTTGATTGGTCGTGCAGATTTGCTTGATATGCAAGCGGGCATTGATCACTGGAAAATTAGTGGTTTAGATTTTGCTAAGGTTTTCCATCTACCAGACATGCCGGCCAACGTTTCACGTAAACATAATGATGTACAAGATCATGGTTTGGCAAATGCGC
Organism: uncultured Pseudomonadota bacterium; assembly: GCA_903860085.1. GTDB lineage: Bacteria > Pseudomonadota > Gammaproteobacteria > Burkholderiales > Methylophilaceae > Methylotenera. The sequence goes on along the minus strand of CAIOPD010000050.1, from coordinate 1,401 downwards.
TAGACAATAAGTTAATTGATTTGGCAAAACCAGCCTTAGAGCAAGGTCAAAAAGTAGTGTTGAATCTGCCTATTTCTAATACCAATCGTACCGTAGGTACCATGCTGTCTAATCAAGTCGCTACGCGTTTTGGCGGTGCAGGCTTACCAAACGATAGCATTAGCATTAATTTCACCGGCACATCAGGTCAAAGTTTTGCGGCATTTTTAGCCCAAGGTATTAGCTTTACGCTGGTTGGTGAAGGTAACGATTATGTGGGTAAAGGTTTATGTGGCGGACGTATTGTGATTAAACCGCCAAGTAATTTCCGCGGACAATCGCATGAAAACATTATTGTCGGCAATACCGTGATGTATGGCGCAACCAATGGCGAGAGCTATTTTAGTGGCGTGGCAGGCGAGCGTTTTTGTGTGCGCAATTCTGGCGCCTCAGCCGTTGTTGAAGGTGTGGGCAATCATGGTTGTGAATATATGACTGGTGGTACCGTGGTGGTGTTGGGGCCAACTGGACAAAACTTTGCTGCTGGGATGAGCGGTGGTGTAGCTTACGTTTATGATGAAGACGGCTTATTTGCAAAGCGCTGTAATATGGGCATGGTGTCATTGGAAAAGGTTGAGCATGAAGCTAAGGGCGCAAAAGAAGCTGTGCAGCATCTCAATCAGCCCGATGAAGTGACCTTATTAGCGCTGATCAACAATCACGTTAAATATACCAATAGCGAGCGTGCTAAGGCCTTGCTGGCGGACTGGGATAATATGCGTGCTAAGTTCGTTAAGGTGATGCCTAACGAATATAAGCGCGCTTTAATTGAACTTGCTGAAGATAAAGTATTGGTAGCCGCATAATGGGAAAAGCAACTGGATTTTTAGAATACGAACGCTTGGCTGAGGCTAATTTGCCAGTACAAAATCGCGTTAAAAACTACAAAGAGTTTGTATTACATTTAAGTGATGATCAAGCCAAGCAGCAAGGTGCGCGGTGCATGGACTGTGGCATTCCATTTTGTACTTCAGGTTGTCCAGTCAATAATATTATTCCGGATTGGAATGACTTGGTGTACAACCAAGATTGGCGCGCCGCGATTGACGTCTTACACTCAACCAATAATTTCCCTGAATTTACAGGACGTATTTGTCCAGCACCTTGTGAAGCAGCTTGTACGTTAAACATCAATGATGATGCAGTCGGCATCAAGTCGATTGAGCACGCGATTATTGATAAAGCATGGGAAAATGATTGGGTCAAACCGCAAATCCCTACGCACAAAACAGGTAAAAAAGTGGCTGTGGTCGGCTCCGGACCTGCTGGCTTGGCTACCGCGCAGCAGTTAGCGCGGGTAGGGCATACTGTAGTGGTATTAGAAAAGAATGACCGTATCGGTGGCTTGCTACGTTACGGGAT
>CAIOPD010000049.1 GCA_903860085.1 uncultured Pseudomonadota bacterium | reverse complement strand
CTGTTTATGGTCAGCTTAATGTTTTTAGTTGGCGTAATCTTAAAGCTAGCGTAAATTTTACTGCAATCGCGTGTTGATATCATCCTAGTTACAATTTATTACATATTAACTAATAGAAACACAAGTTATCACAAAAGAAGTTCTCTAATTAGCCTCGTTGGGGCGAAAGGTTAATTTAAGGCTTCTAAACTGATTAAATAGGTTGATGTCTTTAGGTAAAGGTAGTGGCTCAGAAGCCATAATGGCACGCTCCACAGCATTGTCACAACTAGGATTTCCACTAGATTTAATCAGCTTAGGGCTGCCATTTAACTGGCCAGTTGGCAGCAAGCCAATCTCAAACTTAAGCTCTGGGTTTCCATTACCACACAAGGATTTATTCACATTACTACGAATTTTATTTCGTATTTTGGTTTGAAATTCATCAATGGCACCAGCGCTTGCCGATGCTTTAGCTATATTGGCTTGCTCAACCCCAGTAGCTTTATCTTCAGCCAGCATGTCTTGAGCGAGTTTTTTAATCGCATCATTTTGTTGCTTCTGCTTCTGCTCTTTTAACAACTTGTCTTTAACCAGTTGATCATCTTTAAGCATATCCTGCTTCAGTGCTTCCAGCTTTTTACTTTGCTCTAGCTTAAGCTTGTTATCACTCTTTTTTTGCTCCAACGCTTTTAATTTTTTATCCAGCGCAATATCTACTACAGGCTCTTTTGACTGTGGCTCTTCCACTTTAGGTAAGGGTTCTTGCTTGACTATTGGTTCAGGTTTTGGCTTTTCTTGGACCTCAAGGGTTGGCTCTGGGGGAGGTGGGTGTGCGGCAACGGTAGGTAAACTATCCCACAACTCAACTTCTGCAATAGTGCTTGCATGTTTGGTTTTCCAGTTTACTGAGATCAAGAGCCCTATTATCAGCAAGCCATGAACACCTACTGACAAAGCGCCAGCTTTCCATGAAACGGTTTTTTCCCGCTGACGTAGCATGGTAATTATTTAGTCGGCGCTAATAGAAGGCCAACTTTATCCACTTTATTTTGTTTAAGTAAATCCATCACACTGATGACATCGTCATATTTCACATTTTTATCGGCAGCTATCACCACAGAGCGCTCGGGCGATTTACTTAACGCCTGCCTGACTGCCAACAACAATTCGTCACGCGCCATGGCTTTATTGTCTAGCTCAATTTTATTGTTAAGTTTGATAGTAAGCACTACTGGCGGTATCTGAGGTTGCTTTAATGCTTGCCCCACTTTGGGCAAATCAACTACGCCTGGATTAGTCATTGGAGCAGTCACCATAAAAATAACCAATAACACCAAGGTCACATCAATATAGGGCACCACATTAATTTGATTCATCAAACGGCGTTTACGAGTTCGTGACATCGCCGGATATCCTTAAGACTTACGTTGCAAAATATTGGTAAATTCTTCCATAAAACTTTCGTACCTAACCGATAGGCGGTCAACGCTAGACGCGAAACGGTTATAAGCCACTACCGCTGGGATTGCCGCAAATAATCCAATCGCAGTAGCAACCAAGGCTTCAGCAATACCTGGTGCCACTTGACTTAATGTTGCCTGAGCTACATTAGACAAACCTCTAAATGCATTCATAATGCCCCACACCGTACCAAACAAACCTATGTAAGGACTGACCGAACCCACCGAGGCCAAGAATGGTAGATGTGCGTCTAAGTCATCTAATTCACGGTTATAAGCTGCGCGCATCGCGCGTTGAGAGCCTTCCATTACATCAGACATTTCCATACGCGTTTGCTGTTTATGACGTGCGCATTCTTTAAATCCTGCTTCAAATATACTGGCCATACCCTGTGCTTTACGGCGGTTGGCGCTTAGACTCTCAAATAATTTATTGAGATCACCGCCTGACCAAAATGCGTTTTCAAAATCCACGGCATCTTTTTCAGCGCGTTTAATCGTGGCTACTTTGATAAAAATATACCACCAAGAAAATAATGAGGTTATCAGCAAAATCACTATCACCAATTGCACTGGTAGGCTGGCACCAGAGATTAGCGTAAATATTGACATATCATTACCTAAATTCATAACTGCTCCATGTTCTTCATTGCTTGTTTAATAATTGCAGGAATTCCTATTGGCTTAAAGCTTAGAGCATCAACACAAGCCAATTTAACTGTAGCTTCAACTAACAGCTGATCGTCACGTGCCACACTTTGTTTAAACTCCATGCTGCCATGCCCTATTTTAAGTAAACGTGCTCTAATTTCCAGCAGATCGTTGAAGTAGGCTGGGGATTTAAAAACCAGCGTCATACTATGCACCACAAAAATAATACCT
>CAIOPD010000048.1 GCA_903860085.1 uncultured Pseudomonadota bacterium | reverse complement strand
TAGAAAACAATAAGGCCGCTGGCATTTGCACAAATTTTGCCAACTGCTTTTCTAGATTATCGTGATAACGATGATGGCCAGTAATAAGATTGGAAGCGCCACTGCCTACGCCTGAGGCCTGAGCCGCAGACTGCATAGTAGCAATCAAATCTGGGTGATTAGCGAGGCCTAGGTAGTCATTGCTACAAAACGACAGAAAATGTTGATTGTTAGCAACAATATGTTCAGCCTGTGGTGAGTCAAGCAAACGACGCTGACGTAATAAACCATCAACCTTGCGCTGATCCAAGCTTAATTTTAAAGAGTTAAGCATGGATTAAGCTTGGCTAACACCTGCTTGGTTGATACCTAGTTTAGCAAATAAATTTTTATCTGTAACTGCGTCTGGATTGCCAGTAGTCAGTAACTTCTCTCCGTAAAAAATACTATTGGCACCAGCTAAAAAGCATAGAGCTTGTATGCCTTCATGCATACTTTGGCGACCCGCAGATAAACGAACATAGCTCGACGGCATGGTAATGCGTGCGGCGGCAATCGTACGTACGAATTCAATTAAATCTAACTCTTCAGTACCATGTAATGGTGTACCTTCAACCTGAGTCAGTAAGTTAATCGGAACACTTTCTGGTGGACGTTCCATATTGGCCAATTGGGCCAATAAACCAGCGCGCTGATTTCGGGACTCACCCATACCAATAATGCCTCCGGCACAGACATTAATGTCTGCATCGCGGACACGGTCTAATGTTTCTAGGCGATCTTGGTAAGTGCGCGTGGTAATCACTTCACCGTAAAATTCAGGCGCAGTATCTAGGTTATGGTTGTAATAATCCAAGCCTGCATCTTTTAACTGCTCTGCCTGACCTTCTTTTAACATACCTAAGGTAGCACAGGTTTCTAAACCCATAGCTTTGACTTCTGCGATCATTTTAAGCACAGGCTCAAGATCACGCTGTTTCGGTCCGCGCCAAGCTGCACCCATGCAGAACCGGCTAGCACCGTTGTCTTTGGCTTCCTGTGCGGCAGTAAGGACATCTTCCAAACGCATCAAAGGTTCACTTTCGACTTCGGTGTGATATCGAGCCGCTTGCGGGCAGTATCCACAATCTTCTGAACAGCCACCGGTTTTAATCGATAGCAAGGTGCTTACTTGGACCGTATTGGGATCAAAATGCACTCGATGAACCGTTTGCGCTTGATACATCAAATCACTAAAAGGCAATTCAAATAATGCAACAATTTCCGCAACACTCCAGCGATTAACGGAGCTACTCGCTAATTTTTCAGATGCTAGATTTGATTTTATACAGCTAGTATCAATCACGGCTTCGGCGATAGAGTTAGTGGCTGTAGATTTGTTGGCTGATTCCAGCATAAGCTGTTCCTTTGATTTAGCGTGCAATGTATTAACTTGATTTCTATGGCAATTATACCTTGTCAAACAAATATGGTGCAAACCATGAACATTAGATTAAAATTTAATCAATTGTTTTAAAATGCTGCTACACCACTGATGTATCGGGCATAACGCCGGTTAATTAATTCAGGAATTTTAATGGGCCTAGTTTTGCTGCGGTAGATTATGCGATCTTTACTATCCATAATTTGAACAATCATAGTGAAACATTAAAAATCTTGTACCGCCAATGTAGAATGTAGTCTTGCAGCGAGAATGCTACCCAAACCATTAAATTGAGATGTATGTTTACTATTGTTTTGTTCGAACC
>CAIOPD010000047.1 GCA_903860085.1 uncultured Pseudomonadota bacterium | reverse complement strand
CTGAAGCGAGTTCTCGATGTACTTGTGATTCCGTTGTACGCGCTCCGATGGCGCCCCAACTGACCAAATCAGCAATATATTGTGGCGTAATCGTATCTAAAAATTCCGCACCAGCTGGCATCCCTAGCTCATTCACATCTAACAAGAATTTTCGCGCTAAGGCTAAGCCTTCATTAATCTGATAACTACCGTCAAGATGTGGATCATTAATCAATCCTTTCCAACCAACAGTCGTACGTGGCTTCTCAAAATAAACGCGCATCACAATGACTAGGTCTGCACTTAAACTATCTCTAAGATCCATTAAGCGTCGCGCATATTCCAACCCGGCATCGCTGTCATGGATTGAACATGGGCCGATAATGACAAGTAATCGATCATCAGTCTGATGCAATATGTTATGAATAGCTGCACGCGTCTTGATAATATTCTGCGTTGATGCTGGACTTTCTTTCAGGCGACTAAGCAAATCCAATGGCGTAATCAAGGTTTTGATATCACGAATACGCACATCATCCGTGGCAAGCTTTTCGTAGACTAGATTCTCATGCTTAGAAGTTGTTTGATTGGTCATATCTTATTTATTGTTTAATATTTCTGTAAGCGCGCTTAAAAAACGCGCATTTTCACTGAATAAACCTACACTTACGCGCAGGAAATTAGGCATTTCGTAATTGGCAATCGGACGAACTATGACGCCTTTTTGTAGTAACTTTTGATTGACTAAAGCCCCCTCTGCGACAGCAAAACTGACAAAGTTAGCGCTTGATGGAATGTAGTCTAGACCGATGGCTTCAAGGCCTTGTGTCAATTGCGTCATACCTGCTTGATTCAAGGCATAACTACGCTGCACAAAGTCTTCGTCAGCCAAAGACGCTACTGCAGCTGCCTGCGCGATGCTATTAACATTAAATGGCTGGCGTACTCGATCTAGGATGGCAGCAACATCCTGATGCATCAATCCAAAACCTACGCGCAAACCAGCGAGTCCATAGGCCTTAGAGAATGTCCTTGAAATAATCAAATGATCAAACTCACTTAACCAATCAATGGCTTCAGATTTATGCGCTGCAGATAAATACTCATCATAAGCTTCATCCAACACGACCAATACATGTTTAGGCACTTGTTCTAAAAATGCGTGCAATACATCTTTAGCGATTAGTGTCCCTGTCGGGTTGTTAGGGTTGGCAATGAAGATTAAGCGCGTTTTAGGAGTAATGGCTTGTAAAAACCCATCAAGATCATGACCGTAACCAACAGCTGGCACCACTACTGCAGCAGCCCCAGTGGCTTGTGTGACTAAAGCATATACAGCAAATGCATGTTGTGAGTATATAACCTCACAACCAGTGTGCAAAAAGGCACGTGCTACTAGCTCTAAAATATCATTGGAACCATTGCCAAACACGATCTGCTGATGTGAAACATTGAATTTTTCTGCAACTGCGGCACGTAACGCAAAGCTATTGCCATCTGGATAGCGTGCTACATCAAACAGCGCATCATCAATGGCCATTTGTGCTTTAGGACTTATGCCTAGTGGATTTTCATTAGAAGCTAACTTGACGATATCGGCTTCATTAAGCCCCATTTCACGCGCAAGCTCACTAATAGGCTTACCACCTTGGTAAGGTTTAATCGCACGAATATAATCTGGAGCTAAACTAGATAGGCTGGGTGAAGTCATACAAAAAACCTTAGTTAAATCACAGCGACTGGATACGAACCCAACACCTTGAGAAGTGATGCTCGCGTTTGCAAGTCCTGCAAGGCAGCCTGCACATTCTCATCAGTTTGATGACCTTCAATATCGACAAAAAATACATAATCCCAAAGATTCTGCTTAGAAGGTCGCGACTCTAGCTTGGTCATACTGACGCCATGCCGAGATAGTGGCTCTAGTAAGTCAATCATCGCGCCTGGTTTATTTTTAGTAGTCATCACCAATGAAGTCTTATCCGTACCTGAAGACGCAACATCATGCTGACCAATCACTAAGAATCGTGTGGTATTTTTAGTGTCATCTTCAATATTTTCAGCTAACACATTGAGATTAAATAGCTCTGCTGCACGTTTACTGGCTATCGCTGCTGCAAACGTATCTTCACTTGCAACTAGATCATGAATCATCTGTGCTGCACGCGCATTACTTGTCACTGCCTCACGCGTTGCGTTGGGCATCATGCGATTCAACCACTCATGGCACTGCGCAAGTGATTGTACGTGTGAAAAAATATGGCTAATCTTGCTGATATCAGTTTGACTAGAAAGCAAGCAATGGTGAATCGGTAGAGATATTTCGCCACAAATTTTTAATGGGCTCGCTAGCAATAAATCTAGTGTTAGTCCGATAGCGCCTTCAGTAGAGTTTTCGACTGGCACCACGCCATAATCAGCTTGTCCAGATTCAACGGTACGAAACACTTCATCAATTGAGCCACAAACAACCGCACTGCAACCAAGACCAAACTGCTTAAGCGCAGCTTCTTCACTGTAGGTTCCAAGTGGGCCTAAAAAAGCGATAGACAATTCTTTTTCCAGCGCACGGCAATTAGACATCACGGCACGAAATACGTTACTGACAGCTTCATTAGAAAGTGGTCCCGCATTACTAGCCTGTAAACGCCTCAACACCTGCGCTTCGCGCTCAGGTCGATAGATTACGCCATCATTTTTTAAACTGCCGATATGGCGTGCTAGTTTAGCGCGCTCATTGACCAGCTTTAATACCTGCTCATCAATGGCATCGATTTGGTCGCGATGTTGTTTAAGTTGTTCTGACATTATGAATGTGTAGATTCAAATTGTTGCATATAAGATACCAAGGCTTCAACGCCTGAAATTGGCATTGCATTGTAAATGCTAGCACGCATACCGCCAACATTTCGATGACCCTTAAGTTGAAGTAAACCTTGAGCTTCCGCACCCTTCAAAAACGCATCATTCAAGCCCTCGTCAGCTAAGAAAAATGGAATATTCATGCGTGAACGATTATTAACTGCTACATGATTGGCATAAAATTTAGTGCGATCAATATAATCATAAAGCAACTTCGCTTTAGCAATATTTTTCTGCTCTATAGCCGCCACCCCACCTTCAGCGATTAACCATTCAAACACCAAGCCGGCAATATAAATACTGTAGGTTGCAGGGGTATTAATCATCGAATGATTTTCCGCCTGAGCTTTCCAGTTAAATACAGCTGGGGTTAGCGGTGATGCGCGATCTAGCAAATCATCCCGCACAATGACGATACACAATCCTGCAGGACCAATATTTTTCTGTGCACCACCATAGATGACACCATATTGGCTAACATCAATGACACGGGACAGTATATGTGACGACATATCAGCCACGATAGGCACACCATGGCTATCAGGAAGACCATCAAACTCAACGCCACTCATTGTTTCATTCGTACATACATGCAAATAGGCTGCGTCCTGATCTAACTTCCAATCAGCATAAGCTGGCACATGCGTAAAGTGATCATTCTCGCTATTGGCAACAACATTAATATGGCCGTAAGCGCTAGCATCTTCAACACTGCGCTTACTCCAGCCCCCAGTAATTGCATAATCTGCAGATTTGTCACCCAGTAAATTCAAGGGAATCATCGCATTTTCTGCAATGGCACCACCTTGCAAAAACAACACTTTGTAATTCACTGGAATATTCAGTAGCGTGCGCAAATCAGCTTCTGTTTTAGCAAGTATGCCAGTAAACTCTTTACCACGGTGTGACATTTCCATCACGCTCATGCCAGAGCCATGCCAATCTAGCATTTCAGCTTGAGCACGCTCTAACACTGGTCTTGGTAATACAGCAGGACCCGCAGAAAAGTTGTAGATTTTTTTCATCAAAATAGCTAAATATTTAAGATTCGTCTTCTACACTTGACTCAAGATCACCGTCATCAGTTTCAACAATTTTCTCTAGACCTGAAAGCTTTTCACCTTCACCCAAATTAATCAACTTAACGCCTTGTGTCGCACGGCCAAGCTCACGAATTTCGTGAACGCGTGTGCGAATAAGCACACCACCAGTAGTGATTAGCATAATTTCATCTTCATCGTTCACTAACTTCGCTGTCACCACCAAACCATTACGCTCGCTGATGGCAATGGCTTTCACGCCTTGCGTACCACGACCAGAGTGGCGGAAATCAGCCAATACGGTACGTTTTCCATAGCCATTTTCAGTGGCCACTAATACAGTTTGTTTATCGTCTTCAGCTATAAGTAGAGATAATACTTGCTGATCTTTTTGTAGCTTCATACCACGTACACCACGGGTATTACGGCCCATACCACGGACATCTTCCTCATCAAACCATACCGCTTTACCGCCATTAGAAATCAGCACGATATCATTTGAGCCATTAGTCACTTCAGCACCAATCAAGTAGTCATCGTCATCTAAATTAATGGCAATAATGCCTGACTTACGTGGATTAGCAAATTCTATTAAGGCTGTTTTCTTAACAGTACCGCGCGCGGTTGCCATGAAGATGTAGTGATTTTCGTCAAATTCTTTCACTGAAAGAATGGCGTTAATCTTTTCGCCTTCTTCAAGCGGGAACAGATTCACAATTGGCTTACCACGACCAATACGACTACCTTGTGGTACCTCGTATACTTTTAGCCAGTAGACACGTCCACGGCTACTAAAGCATAAAATGTAATCATGCGTATTCGCGACAAACATCTTGTCGATAAAGTCATCTTCTTTAGTAGGTGCTGCTTGCTTACCTCGACCGCCACGACGTTGCGCACGGTACTCATCTAAAGGCTGCGATTTCACATAACCCGTATGTGATAGTGTCACTACTACGTCTTGCGGGGTAATGAAATCTTCTAATGATAAATCTTGGGCATTCACGACAATTTCACTACGGCGTTTATCACCAAACTGCTTTCTGATCTCAGTCAGTTCATCAGTAATAATAGTGGTAACGCGTGACGGTGTAGCCAAAATATTAAGCAAGTCTGCAATAATATCCATCACTTCTTTGTATTCACTAACTATTTTATCTTGCTCAAGACCAGTTAAACGTTGCAAACGCATTTGCAGAATTTCTTGCGCCTGAACATCACTTAACTTATAACCATTAGGCGTTAACCCAAAGTCAACACTCATACCTTCAGGGCGTGAAGCTTCCATAGCTGCACGTTTAAGCATTTCTTCCACTACTGGCGATTGCCAAATTTTCGCCATCAAGTCTACTTTAGCTTCAGGTGGCGTTGGCGCAGCTTTAATGAGCGTAATCATGTCATCAACGTTGGCAAGTGCTACAGCCAAACCTTCTAACACATGTCCACGTGCGCGCGCTTTTTTAAGCTCAAATACTGTGCGGCGCGTAATTACTTCGCGTCTATGGCGTAAGAATGCTTCCAACATTTGTTTAAGATTTAGTAATCGCGGCTGACCATCAAGTAAGGCCACCATGTTCATACCAAAGGTGTCTTGCAATTGCGTTTGCTTGTATAGGTTATTTAAAACAACCTCAGCAATCTCGCCACGTTTTAACTCAATCACTACGCGCATACCAGATTTATCTGATTCATCACGTAAGTCAGAGATACCTTCTATTTTTTTCTCGTTAACTAGTTCAGCAATTTTCTCAACGAAGGTTTTTTTATTAACTTGGTATGGTAACTCGTCAACGATTAAAGCCTGACGACCCCCACGCTCTAAGTCTTCAACATGGGTACGCCCACGCATGACGACACGACCACGTCCAGTGCGATAGCCTTCTTTCACCCCTACCGTGCCATAAATAATACCGGCAGTTGGAAAGTCTGGTGCTGGAACGAGTTCAATTAATTCTTCAATGCCCATTTCAGGGTCTTTAAGCAAAGCAAAACAAGCATCTAATACTTCGTTTAAATTATGAGGTGGAATATTAGTTGCCATACCAACAGCAATCCCAGAACTACCATTAATCAGTAGATTCGGAATACGTGCAGGCATGATTAGCGGCTCATGCTCACTGCCATCATAGTTAGGACCAAAATCAACAGTTTCTTTGTCAATGTCAGCTAATAATTCATGTGCAATTTTTGACATACGAATTTCGGTATATCGCATTGCCGCTGCATTATCACCATCGACTGAACCAAAGTTACCCTGACCATCCACCAACATATAGCGAAGACTAAAATCTTGCGCCATACGCACGATCGTATCGTAAACAGCAGTATCACCGTGAGGATGGTATTTACCGATCACATCCCCGACAATACGTGCAGATTTTTTATACGGTTTATTGTAGTCATTTGATAATTCATGCATGGCAAATAAAACACGTCTATGCACTGGTTTTAAACCATCCCGCACATCAGGAAGTGCGCGGCCTACGATCACGCTCATTGCGTAATCTAGGTATGAACGGCGCATCTCATCTTCTAAGCTGATTGGCAGGGTTTCTTTAGCGAATTGATCCATGTGTAGACTAACTTTAAATGGTTTTTATGTAGCACAAATTCTAGCATAAAAAAGGCTGGAATTTGTAGATTTTACGCCGTACTGGAACGCATTAGCATGCGGTACGATGCATAGATATTTTAAGAATTAAATTCGGATTAAAATTGTTTGGGATTTCACTGAAATACGAGGCATGGCGGGACATTTTACAAAGGTATTGATGTAGCGATCATGCAAGATTATTAACCTAGCTTTTAGATTACCTACCAAATTTATGCTTGCGACAATACCTGCAAGTCAGCAATTAAGTCTTCTACATGCTCTAAACCTACCGCGATTCTAACCAAGCTGTCACCGATACCTGCCGCTGTGCGAGCTTCTTGCGTCACACGACTATGCGTCGTGCTAGCTGGGTGTGTGATGGTGCTTTTGGCATCACCCAAATTAGCTGTAATTGAAATAAGCTTAGTGGCATCAATTAAAGCCCATGCAGCTTCCTGCTGAGATTGCCCAGCTTTAGCCTTAACTTCAAAACTCACAATGCCACCACCGCTCAACTGTTGTTGCATTGCTAACGCATGTTGCGGATGTGATGCTAAGCCTGGATAGTATACGCGGGTCACTTGTGGTTGCGCCTCCAACCAAGTTGCAAGCGCAAGCGCTTTACTTGAATGCGCTTCCATGCGTACATAAAGCGTTTCTAGACCTTTTAAAAATACCCAAGCATTAAATGCACTCATAGTTACGCCAGCAGTACGTAAGAATCCATATACAGGCTCCATAAGCTCTTTACTGCCTAAAACTGCACCACCCAAACATCTACCCTGCCCGTCTATATACTTTGTTGCTGAATGAATAATAATATCAGCGCCAAGTGTTAATGGCTTTTGTATAGCGGGAGTGCAGAAGCAGTTATCAACGACTAAATAAGCACCTGCTTGATGAGCGATATCCGCCAGAACACGAATATCACAAACTTCCGTCAGCGGATTTGAGGGGGTTTCAACAAAAAATAATTTAGTCTTGCTATTTACCGCCGCTGTCCACTCTTCCGGATGTGTCAGCGACACAAAGCTAACTTCCAAACCCCAGCGCTTGAGGATGTTAGAGAACAATTGCACACTGGTGCCAAAAATACTGCGCGAGGCAACAATATGATCACCAGCAGAACATAAACCCATGACACAAGCCAATATGGCAGACATACCACTAGAGGTTGCTACACATTGCTCCGCACCCTCTAATGCCGCCAGTTTGTTTTGAAACATAGTGACAGTAGGATTGGTAAAACGCGAATAAATATTACCCGGTTCTGTGCCGCCAAAACGTGCAGCTGCTTGCGCAGCATTTTTAAACCTGAAGCTGGAGTTTAAAAATAAAGCTTCCGAGTTCTCGCCGAATTCAGTAGCCTCACTACCAGCTCGTACACTAAGCGTTTCTGGATGGTATTTTGGTGTTTTCATAAAAATTGACTCGCTCGTTTATTGCGGAAGCGCTTCCGCAGACTCTTCGAAATCTTCACTTTCAATCAGATTTAAATCCATCTGCGTGCTTGAATTAGATGGCTTCGCGTTTCCACTTCCATCACCGCGCGCAGCTTCGATGTTAGCTAAATATGCTTCATCGATATCACCCGTAACGTATTTTCCATCAAAACAGGAGCAATCGAAATTCTTAATACTAGGGTTACTCAACTGGACACCAGCAACCAACGCATCTAAGTCTTGATAGATAAGCGCATCGGCACCAATTTCCTGACAAATTTGCTCGTCAGTACGATCCGTCGCAAGCAATTCATCGCGGCTAGGCATATCAATGCCGTACACATTAGGAAAACGTACTGGTGGCGCAGCTGAAGCAAAGTAAACCTTATTAGCACCAGCGTCTCTGGCCATTTGTACGATTTGTTGTGAGGTGGTGCCACGCACAATCGAATCATCGACCAATAATACATTTTTGCCTTTAAACTCTATGCCGATAGGATTTAATTTTTGGCGTACCGATTTTTTACGCAAGGCTTGACCCGGCATAATGAACGTACGGCCAATATAGCGATTTTTAATGAAACCTTCACGATAATCCAAGCCTAACGCAAT
>CAIOPD010000046.1 GCA_903860085.1 uncultured Pseudomonadota bacterium | reverse complement strand
GTCGGTAAACCTAGTTTGCGATTTTTCTCGATGGCGCGTCCAACGGTTCCTTCCCCAGCGTTATAAGCTGCCAAGGCTAGATCCCAAGCGCCAAACATAGCGTGCAATTTTTGCAGATAGGTAAGGGCAGCATCAGTCGCAAAGGTGATGTTGCGACGGTTATCAACCCACCAGTCCTGCCTAAGTCCAAAATGTTTTCCTGTGGAGGGAATGAACTGCCAAATACCAGAGGCGCGACCACTAGAATATGCCTGTGGGTTGTAGGCGCTTTCTATCATTGGCAGTAGCGCAATTTCTGTTGGCATACCACGCTTTTCAACTTCTTCAACAATATGAAACAAGTATCTTTGGCTACGCTCAACCATACGTTTCACATAATCTGGGCGGGTGCTGTACCAGTTTTCATGACGCTCAACTAGATTAGAAGTTGAGTCTGGCATGGCATAGCCACTTTTGATGCGTTGCCACAGATCATCGTTATTAATAATAATGATCTCCGGTTGAGCTTTTGCAGTCTCGTTTAGTTGGCTTTCAAATGCGCTGCCATAGCGGTCGCTTAATGTGTTTTTAGAAGCTGAATCTTTAAGTTCTTTGTCACTCAGAATGCGTGGTGCAGATTTTAAGATGTCATCATTGAGTATCAAAATATCCTCACCAGCTAGGTTGGATTCTGCGTATGCACTTGGCATGAGTATTACAAACAGTAAAATACCTACAGTCAGTATTGTTTTTGAAATCAAATTGTTCTGTGCGAAGGGGGCGTAACGGGAAAGTCTGCGAGACGCATTACGTAAGCGCAAAAAACAAAGGTGCAACATAGTAAGGCTCATGTTCATAATGGAGAAACATGGTAACGAAATGGGGCGGGAAAATCAAGACAATTCAATTAAAAAATTACTTTACAAATATACGCTATATCAATGATTAGTAATGATTTCTCATTTCTCTAGTGATGCTAAAAACTTCCAATTCACTGGCATCTTTAAGCCCTAAGGTCGTTTGAATTTCTAAACTATAGGTACGTAAAAAAGGATTGGTTGCAAGCTCTAGTCCGATGGTCGACGGTAGGCTCGGCTGTAATTGATTGCGTTGCGCTATAGTAGATTGATGGCGATTTAGTAGTGCTTGGTTATTGGGTTCTAAACTCAAAGCAAAGTTGATGTTGTGTAGCGTGTATTCATGTGTGCAATATACGCGTGTCTGCGTTGGTAGGGCTGCTAATTTCTTTAATGAGGTTAGCATCTGTGCTGGCGTGCCTTCAAACAAACGTCCGCAACCAGCTCCAAATAAGGTATCTCCGCAAAACAGTATAGGATTATCGTTAGCCAACTGGCTAAAATAAGCGACATGGCCTAGTGTATGTCCCGGCAGGTCAAGTACCTCTAATGCGAGCTCAAGCTCAGGCAGCATTAAGTGGTCACCTTCTGATACAGATTGATGTGTAAAATCAAACGCCTCTAATTTGGGGGCAAACACCTGTGATTCAGGATAAGCCGCAAGTAATTCTGCTACCCCCCCAATATGATCATCATGATGGTGCGTGATTAAAATTGTACTTAGATTAATACCTAATTGCTTTAGGTAGCTAATGACAGGTTGTGCGTCTCCTGGATCAATGACGACTCCGACATGGCCGTTGTGGACTAGCCAGATATAATTATCCTTAAATGCAGGAATCGGTATAATTTGTATTTGCATAGTGCCTATGATTTGTTTTACAGCGTAAAAAGTCAATAAAGATTTTATTTTGCTAGGTTTCTATTTGTACATTTAAGGCGGAGATGAATTCACCATCAAATTTTCAAGTGTCATGGTTTAATTCCTACGTTGGAAAATATTTGCACGCCCAAGAGCAAGCCTTATACGATCAGGCAGTAGCTGATTTATTCGGCTTTAATGCTGTGCAGATGGGTGGCATGCCCATGGATTTGTTGCGTAATTCACGCATTCCTAATCAATATAAAGTAACGGATATATATGAGATGGGACAACGCAACGCTTTATATAGTTGCGATGATTTTTTACCATTCGCTAATATGAGTCTCGATCTTTTACTGTTGCCACATCGCTTAGAATTCAGTGAACGTCCTCATCAAACCTTGCGTGAAGCAGAAAGGGTGATGATGCATGAAGGACACTTGTTGATTTCTGGATTTAATCCGGTCAGTACTTGGGGTGTTAAATCTGGCTTAATTAAAATGTTTACGCGTCAAGATAAGTTTCCATGGAGTGGCAAGTTTATCGGTCTTAATCGTATGAAAGATTGGTTGGCACTAATGGGTTTTGAGATTATCTCCGTTGAGATGCGCTGCCATGTTCCGCCATTTGAAAAGGAATCTTGGCATCAGCGTTTTGCCTTTATGGATAAATTGAGTCAATACTGCTGTGCCATGCTAGGTGGCGTCTATTTTATTGTGGCTAAAAAGCGCGTAGTGGGTATGATGCCGATAAAGCCTAATTGGAAGGCTGTACCCTTAAAATCTGCTTTAGTCATTAGACCGACCCAATCTAGACCAAGTCAAAAAGTAGAAGCTGGAACGAAACTTAATAAGAAAAAATATGATTAATAATAATAAAGTTGAAATTTACGCCGATGGTGCATGCAAAGGCAACCCTGGGCCAGGTGGTTGGGGTGCTTGGATTAGCTATGATGGGCATGAGAAAGAGTTATTTGGTGGCGAGTTATTAACTACCAATAACCGTATGGAGTTGACTGCGGTCATTCGTGCTTTAGAAGCACTTAAGCGCTCCTGTCATGCCGATGTCTTTACGGACTCGGTCTATGTGCAAAAAGGAATCTCAGAATGGATAGTCGGTTGGAAAGCACGTAACTGGCGTACGGCGGATAAGAAGCCAGTAAAAAATGATGACTTATGGCGCGTACTTGATGTATTAGCGCAGCAACACACGGTACAATGGATTTGGGTCAAGGGTCACGCTGGCAATGTAGGTAATGAACGTGCCGATAGGTTGGCTAATATGGGTGTGGAGCAAATTTTGCAGGGAGTGGGTCAGTAATGCGCCAAATATTTTTAGATACCGAAACCACTGGTTTATATCATGCGCAGGGGCATAGAGTCATTGAGGTGGCTGCGGTAGAAGTATTGAATCGGCGTTTTACCAAGCAACATTTTCACTATTACTTAAATCCTGACCGAGAGATTGATCAGGGTGCACAAGAAGTGCACGGTATTTCATTGGAGTTTTTGCAAGATAAGCCAAGGTTTGCGGATATTGCCCAAGATTTGATTGCTTTTATTGCCGACTCTGAGCTAATTATGCATAACGCGCCATTTGATGTTGGTTTCTTGAACTGCGAATTCGGTTTGATTGAGCAGCCGCCAGTTGAACGCATTGTAGCTAAAGTTACCGATACCCTCAAAATAGCCAAAGAAATGCGACCAGGTCAGCGTAATAGCTTGGACGCTTTATGCCGTCATTTTGGTATTGATAACTCAAGGCGTACTTTGCATGGCGCATTGCTGGATGCGGAGTTGTTAGCTGATGTCTATATGGCAATGACGCGCGGCCAAGATAGTCTAATGATGGAGTTAGATAAGCCTCACAAAAGTAACGCAGGGATTAATCCGCAAAGCACACAGCCTTTGCTCATCGCTTTAGCTAATCTAGCTGAGATTACAGCCCACGAGGAGTATTTGGCTGCTTTGGCCAAATCTGGTGATTGTGTGTGGCAAAGCCTGTCACTTTCCTCCGAAAATTAAGAGTACATGAAAGCTATTATGAAACGCACTATATTGGTTACAGGCGGCGCCGGATTTATTGGTGCTAACTTTGTATTAGCATGGTTCAAGCTGGGTTTAGGTACTGTCGTTAATTTGGATAAGTTGACTTACGCAGGTAATTTAGAAAACCTAGCCACGATACGGCAAAATACGCAGCATATTTTTGTGCATGGCGATATTGGTGACCAAGCGTTAGTTGCGCAACTGTTAGCAGACCATAAGCCTGATGCAGTCATCAACTTCGCTGCTGAAAGTCATGTAGATCGATCCATACATGGACCAGAAGACTTTATTCAAACCAATGTAGTTGGCACCTTCCATTTATTAGAGGCTGTACGTGCATACTGGGACGCTTTAGATGTAGATCAGCAGGAGCGTTTTAGATTTTTACATGTATCTACCGATGAGGTTTATGGCTCACTAGGACCTAATGAGGCCGCTTTTACCGAAACTCATACTTATGCGCCTAATAGCCCTTATTCTGCGTCTAAAGCAGCGTCTGACCATCTAGTGCGCGCTTATCATCATACTTATGGCTTACCAACCCTGACTACTAATTGCTCTAATAATTATGGACCTTACCATTTCCCAGAAAAGCTGATTCCACTCATCATCCACAATGCATTAGCAGGAAAAGCATTGCCTATCTATGGCACAGGTCAGCAGATTCGAGATTGGCTTTATGTCGAAGATCACTGTGCAGCGATTAGACGCGTGCTTGAAGCCGG
>CAIOPD010000045.1 GCA_903860085.1 uncultured Pseudomonadota bacterium | reverse complement strand
CCTGAAGCCACTTTAGCCGTAGCCGACCGAGTAATGCCCGGCTTCGGTGAGCAGATGCGCCAGATTAGTTTGAACTTCGTACCCACTGCAATTTTATCTAGACAAGTGGCTGTAATTCGTAAGCAGTGTTTAATTATCAACTTGCCCGGCCAACCCAAAGCTATTGCTCAAACCTTAGAAGGGTTAAAAGATGCCACTGGCGCAATTGTTGTCCATGGCATATTTGCTGCTGTGCCATATTGCCTAGACTTAATCGGCGCGCCCTTTATAGAAACGCATGAGCACATCGTCAAAGCATTTAGACCAAAATCTGCCTCACCACAACCTGCCGAAACTAAGCCTGCCTAAACTTCTATGTCAGAATTTGATTTAATCCGTCAGCACTTCACCCGCACCACCCAAAATACCGACTTGGGGATTGGCGATGATGCGGCCTTAATTTCCATCGGCGCGGGAATGCAGATTGCCATTTCTGCCGATATGCTGGTCTCTGGCACCCACTTTTTTGCCGATGCTGACCCTTATGCGATTGGCTGGAAATCACTGGCAGTCAATATTTCCGACATGGCAGCCATGGGCGCTAATCCCAAGTGGGCAACGCTAGCAATTGCCCTACCGAATAACGACGTAGCATGGCTTGCGCAATTTTCCGCTGGATTTTTTGCCTGTGCACAAGCATTTCATGTGGATTTAATTGGTGGCGACACCACGCGCGGCCCTTTAACAATTAGCGTGCAAATCATGGGTGAACTGCCTAAAGGCAAAGCACTACAACGTAGCGGCGCTCAATTAGGGGATGATATTTGGGTGTCTGGGCGACTAGGTGATGCAGCATTGGCCTTAGCGCACCTGCAAGGCCAACTAGTCTTGCCAGAAAGCTTATTAGCATCGTGCGCTACTGCACTACATACCCCGCAACCTAGAGTCAAATTGGGCTTAGCCCTGCGCGATATCGCCCACAGTGCTATTGATATTTCCGATGGATTGCTGGCCGATTTAGGTCATATTTTAGAGGCGTCAACAGTGGGCGCCACCTTGGAATTGAGTTTAATCCCGCATACGCAAAGTGACGTATTTGTGAACGACTTGCGTGATCCACAGCAATTAAAAATAGTATTAGCTGGTGGCGATGATTACGAACTATGCTTCACTGCGGCCGCGACGAAACGCGCTAAAATTCTTCAATTAAGCACACAACTCAATTTGCCATTAACCTTAATTGGTGAGATTTCAGCAGGCACTGGCATTGTCGTCCATGGTATGCATCATGAAATTGTAGAATTAAAGGAAACTGGTTTTGACCACTTCAGCTAAAACACCCAATCTGCAGTTTTTATTGCAGCATCCTGCCCATTTTCTAGGACTCGGTTTTGGGAGTGGTTTAGCTAAAATTGCACCTGGAACATTCGGAACCTTAGCTGCATTCCCGCTCGCTTGGATGAGCCTTGCATTACCCCTCCCTATCCAGTGGGCAGTCATCGCAGGTCTATTTCTAATAGGCATCCCCATTTGCACCATTACGGGCAAGGCTCTAGGGGTGGTGGACCATGGCGGGATCGTCTGGGATGAGATTGTAGCCATGTTGCTCGTACTGACTTTTAGCCCAGTAGAATGGCCATGGTGGCTCACGGCATTTTTACTATTTCGCTTATTTGATATTTGGAAGCCGTACCCAATTCGACAATGTGATGCCAAACTTAAAAATGGCTTCGGTGTCATGTTTGACGATTTACTCGCAGCGATTTACGCCATCATTTCTCTAGAGGTACTCATGTGGATAACGACAAACTATTAGCGCTATCTAAAGGCCTAGGGCAGGCCCTGCAAGCGCGCAAATTAATGTTGGCCGTGGCTGAATCTTGTACCGGCGGCATGTTGGCGCAATATGTCACAGCGATTGCCGGCAGTTCAGTTTGGTTTGAACGTGGGTTTGTCACTTATAGCAACGTTGCCAAACAAGAAATGTTGGGGGTTAACGCGCAAACGTTAATCGACTTTGGCGCAGTTAGCCAAGAAGTGGCAACTGAAATGGCGCAAGGCGCATGCTTACATAGCCATGCGCAAATGGCTGTGGCGATTACTGGTATTGCTGGACCTGATGGTGGCATGCCGGGTAAGCCTGTGGGCACAGTTTGTTTTGGTTTTAGCTACCCAAATCGATCAGCCAATCAAGAGAATACGCAGCAAACAATTTCCCAAACCATGCACTTTGCTGGGAATCGCGATGCCGTTCGTCAACAGTCGGTTATTCATGCCTTAGAAACACTAATTACGCTTACTTTAAGCCTAGATTTATGGAATAATTAGGGTTAGAAATTAATCAGAAAACTCAAAGGCAAAACCATATGGATGATAACAAAAGCAAGGCACTTGCCGCGGCATTAGCGCAGATTGAAAAGCAGTTTGGCAAGGGCTCCATTATGCGTATGGGAGACAGCAACATAGGCGAAGATATACAGTCCGTTTCAACGGGCTCTTTAGGCCTTGATATTGCCCTAGGCATCGGCGGCTTGCCACGCGGCCGCGTAGTTGAAATCTACGGCCCAGAATCATCAGGTAAAACGACGCTAACACTTTCAGTGATTGCACAAATGCAAAAAGCCGGCGGTGTAGCCGCTTTTATCGATGCTGAGCATGCGTTAGACCCACAATATGCAGCAAAGCTTGGTGTGAACGTGCCAGACCTTTTAATTTCACAGCCAGACACTGGTGAGCAAGCACTTGAAATTGTCGATATGTTGGTGCGTTCAGGATCAGTCGATATTGTGGTGATTGACTCTGTTGCCGCTTTAACCCCGCGCGCTGAAATTGAAGGTGAAATGGGCGACAGTCATATGGGCTTGCAAGCACGCTTAATGAGCCAAGCTTTACGTAAGCTGACTGGTAATATCAAACGCACGAATACATTGGTGATCTTTATTAACCAAATCCGTATGAAAATCGGCGTCATGTTCGGTAACCCAGAAACGACTACCGGTGGTAATGCACTTAAATTCTACGCTTCAGTGCGCTTAGATATTCGCCGTACTGGCGCCATCAAAAAAGGTGACGAAGTCGTTGGCAGTGAGACACGCGTTAAAGTCATTAAAAACAAAGTGGCGCCTCCGTTCAAACAAGCAGAATTTGATATCTTGTATGGCGAAGGCATTTCACGTGAAGGCGAGATTATTGAACTAGGTTCTGATTTAAAACTCGTTGAAAAAGCTGGCTCTTGGTATAGCTACAACGGCGAAAAAATTGGTCAAGGTAAAGACAATGCACGCGAATACCTCAAAGCGCATCCTGAAGTCGCGGATGAAATTGACGCGAAAATTCGTGCCAACTTAAAAGCGGTGAGTGAAGCCATGCCAACTGCACGTCCTGAGGAAGATTAGTCAGCACGCATTTAAACGCAAGGTAATCTCATTTACAGCCCAGCCAAAAGTTTGCGCCAGCGTGCGCTCGATTATTTAGCGAAGCGTGAGTATTCTTACGCTGAGCTAGGTCAAAAACTTAAAAGCTTTGCCGAAGAGGATGACGACATCGGCGCATTGTTGGATGATTTTAGAACTCGCGGTTGGTTGTCTGATGCGCGGTTTACTGAACAGTTGGTGCATGCACGCAAAGCAAAATTTGGCAGTGCGCGTGTAGCCAACGAACTCCGTGAAAAAGGCATTGCTGACGATCTGATTGCAGTTGCGGTTAGCCAGATTAAAGTAAGTGAACTTGATAACGCGCGTGAAGTTTGGCGCAAGAAATTTAAAGACAGTCCGGCCACTCGGGAAGAGTGGGCCAAGCACGCTAGATTTTTACAAAGCCGCGGTTTTGGTTTTGATATTATTAAACAGGTTTTAAGCCAAACTAAGGGCGAGTAAGCTAAAGCTGTATTCGCTAAAACTAAAAAAAATGACGATTAAACTGAGTAACAACCCCAGCACCAACGAAATTCGCCAAGCGTTTCTCGACTTTTTTGCCTCCAAAGGCCATCAAATTGTTCCGTCTAGCTCGCTAGTCCCAGCAGGTGACCCTACCCTGTTATTTACCAATGCGGGTATGAATCAGTTTAAAGACGTATTTTTAGGTTTTGATAAACGCCCTTATGCACGCGCCAGCTCTAGTCAAAAATGCGTACGCGCCGGTGGCAAGCATAATGACTTAGAAAATGTAGGCTACACCGCCCGCCACCATACTTTCTTTGAAATGTTGGGTAATTTCAGTTTTGGCGATTACTTCAAAGAAGAAGCGATCGCTTACGCTTGGGAATTGCTGACCGAAGTATTTAAATTACCTAAAGATAAATTGACCGTCACTGTCTATGCTGACGATGATGAAGCCTACGATATCTGGACTAAAACCATGGGCGTCCCCGCAGAACGTGTTATTCGCATCGGCGATAACAAAGGCGCACGTTACGCTTCAGATAACTTTTGGATGATGGGTGACACAGGGCCTTGTGGACCTTGTACCGAAATATTTTACGATCATGGTCCACAACATTTCGGTGGCCCTCCAGGTAGCCCAGATGAAGACGGTGATCGCTTTATTGAAATTTGGAATAATGTATTTATGCAGTTCAACCGCGATGAAGCGGGTGTAATGCACAAACTCCCAAAACCGAGTGTCGATACGGGCATGGGCTTAGAACGTGTCACTGCAGTATTGCAACATGTCCACGCCAACTACGAAATTGACCTATTTCAAGATCTCATTAAAGCCGCTGCACGCGAAACGCGAAGTAGCGATTTAAATAGTCCATCACTCAAAGTGTTAGCCGACCATATCCGTGCGTGTAGCTTCTTAATCGCCGACGGCGTCATTCCTAGTAGCGAAGGTCGCGGCTATGTACTCCGCCGGATTATTCGCCGCGCCATCCGTCATGGTTATAAACTTAATGCGCGCGCGGCATTCTTCTACAAAATCGTGCCAGACTTAGTGGCCTCCATGGGAAGTGCTTACCCTGAACTGGTCGCGAATCAAACGCGTATTATGGAGATGCTCAAGCTAGAAGAAGATCGCTTCTTTGAAACCATCGATAATGGCATGGCCATATTAGAAGCTGAACTTAGTCATACCCAAGAGATTTTCAACGGTGAAACCGCCTTTAAATTGCATGACACGTATGGCTTTCCGCTAGATCTGACTGCTGACATCTGCCGTGAGCGCAATGTCACTGTTGATAGCGACGCCTTTAATGCCGCAATGAGCCGTCAGAAAGATCAAGCACGCTCAGCGGGCAAATTTAAAATGGCCACCAACTTAGAATACAGTGGTGCTGGCACTGATTTTAAAGGTTATGAAACCTTAGAAACCACAGCACAAGTATTGGCGCTATATAAAGACGGCATCGCTGTCACACAGTTAACTGAAGGTGATCTTGGTGTAGTGGTGCTAGACACCACAGCGTTCTATGCAGAATCTGGCGGTCAAATTGGCGACTGTGGAATCTTACGCAGTAGTGATGGCATTTTTGCAGTCGAAGACACACAAAAGATCCAAGCGCATGTATTTGGTCACCACGGCGTACAAAGTACCGGCACCTTAAAAGTGGGTGATCAAATTGCAGCTAAAGTGGATACACAAGCCCGTGCCAACACGATTCGCAACCACTCTGCCACCCATCTCATGCATAAGGCTTTGCGTGAAGTATTGGGAGAGCATGTACAGCAAAAAGGCTCACTGGTAGATACCGTGAAAACCCGTTTTGACTTTGTGCATAATGTGCCAGTGACGGATGCAGAAATTGCTAAAGTAGAGCAAATCGTGAATGCAGAAATTATTACCAACCAAGCCACGCAAGCGCGTGTGATGGATATAGAGTCTGCGCAAAAAACTGGTGCCATGATGTTATTTGGCGAGAAATACGGCGATGAAGTGCGTGTGCTAGATATCGGTAGCTCACGCGAGCTATGTGGTGGCACGCATGTGACTCG
Source organism: uncultured Pseudomonadota bacterium (assembly GCA_903860085.1). GTDB lineage: Bacteria > Pseudomonadota > Gammaproteobacteria > Burkholderiales > Methylophilaceae > Methylotenera. Next base: position 10 of record CAIOPD010000045.1, on the reverse strand, counting down.
CACTGGGGAT
>CAIOPD010000044.1 GCA_903860085.1 uncultured Pseudomonadota bacterium | reverse complement strand
CCTAAATCGTGGCGATGACGAGGCTGGAGAATGGGGTCGCGCCGCCACACAAGACTTAATTCGAAGCCGAATTAAAGTTAAATCATTAAACTTTATGCGGGGTCGTACTTTTTTAAATAAATTCTTAATCATAGATGAAGCGCAAAATCTAACGCCTAAACAGATGAAAACGCTGATCACGCGGGCGGGTCCAGGGACTAAAGTAGTTTGTCTAGGCAATATTGCCCAAATTGACACCCCTTATTTAACTGAAGGTAGTTCTGGACTCACCTATGTCGTTGATAGGTTTAAGGGCTGGAGTCACAATGGTCATGTTACTTTACAGCGTGGCGAACGTTCACGATTGGCTGATTTTGCTGCAGAAGCCTTATAAGCGGCATGCGTAAAGGGTTCTATACTTTACTAACGGCACAGTTCCTATCGGCTCTAGCTGACAATGCTTTGTTGTTTACGGCGATTGCCTTACTTCAACAAATGCATGCCCCAGACTGGCATAAACCCTTGCTGTTACAGTTTTTTGTCATCTCTTACATTGTACTCGCGCCTTTTGTCGGCTCATTTGCCGATGCGCTCCCCAAAGGCCGTGTCATGTTTATCTCAAATGGCATTAAGTTTGTGGGTAGTTTATCCATGATCTTAGGAATGCCACCCCTATTTGCCTACGGTATCGTTGGCATAGGCGCGGCTGCCTATTCCCCCGCAAAGTATGGCATATTGACCGAACTACTCCCACCCAATAAATTAGTCAGTGCCAATGGATGGATGGAAGGCTCAACGGTGATTGCGATTATCTTAGGCGCCATTATTGGTGGAAAAATGGCTAGCCTCAATCCTCAGTTTTCTATGATTGCAATTACTGCTCTATATTTAGTCGCCGCAATTTTTAATATGTTTATTCCAAAATTACCGATAGACCATAGCATCCCTAAAAAAAATATTCTGTATATTTTGCGTGATTTCTACCAATCCTTTATAGCCCTATGGCGAGATCCTCAAGGACAAGTTTCACTTTCGGTTACCACCTTATTTTGGGGGGCTGGCGCCACTTTAAGGCTAGTCGTTATCGCTTGGGCAGCCTCTGCATTAAGCTTTGGTTTAGATCAAGCAACACTACTTACAGCAGCGGTCGCTTTAGGCGTGGCGATTGGGTCGGTGATTGCTGCTCGCTTTATTACCCTTGAAAATTCTGTCAAAGTACTTCCGGCTGGAATCCTTATGGGGGTACTGGTAATCGCTATGGTATGGGCAACCGAGTGGCACTGGGCATCACTGCTTTTATTGGTGATAGGCATATTGAGTGGCTTTTTCGTTGTGCCGCTTAACGCCTTATTACAGCATCGTGGACATCTGCTGATCGGTGCTGGCCATTCTATTGCAGTGCAAAATTTTAATGAAAACTTAGGCATCTTATTGCTAAGCGGAGCTTATACCATGATGGTAAAGGCTGGCTTAGACATTGATCATATCGTTGTCATATTTGGCTTATTTGTTATTACCTCCATGAGCATGATCAACCGACTCTATCGTCGCCAAATTCAATTGGCTTTGCATACACCTCCCTAATTAGTGCAGCTTTACCTGTGATTCGGTGCGCCTAGTAATGAGACGAGCTAAGGTTTGTAGGGCCACTGTCCATATTCCATGCAATGCCATCAAGTGCATTTTGTGTAAAGATTGATACATTAGGCGCGCAATTAAACCTTCAATATACATGCTACCTCCAGAAAGGCTACCCATCAGATTGCCCACCGTAGTGTAGCGTCCTAAATTGACTAATGATCCATAATCGCGATAACTAAACTCAGGCATGTCGGTTTTGCCAGCCACACGCTGCCTTACTGATTTAAGCAACATAGTGGCCTGCTGATGCGCCGCCTGAGCACGAGGAGGTACGCTACTATCAGCATGACCAGGCCAAGGGCACGCAGCACAATCACCAAAGGCAAATATATTTTCGTCTAAGGATGTTTGTAATGTTCTGCTCACCAGTAACTGATTAATGCGATTGGTTTCTAAGCCATCAATTCCATTCAAAAAATCTGGCGCCTTGATTCCAGCAGCCCAAACCACCAGCGCTGATGGTAAAAAGCGACCTGTGTGTGTATAAACACCTTGCGCTGTGACCTCGGTCACACGCTCACCTGTAAATAAGTGTACGCGTAATTTTCTTAATTCCATACGCACAGAGTCTGAAAGTTTAGGAGGTAGAGCAGGCAATACACGGTCATTAGCTTCAACTAACGAAATTTTCACATCACGATCTGGATCAATCTTGTCTAATCCGTAAGCAGCAAGTTCGCGTGTCGTGTTGTGAAGCTCTGCAGCAAGCTCAACACCGGTGGCTCCTGCACCTACTATTACCACCTCTAATTGCCCCGCCTGTAGCACGGCCTCCTGCGTTTGAGCGCGTACTAAAGCATTATGTAGTCGACGATGAAACTTTTCTGCTTGATCCTGTGTATCTAATGCAATTGAATACTCGCTAGCTCCTTTAATTCCGAAATCATTAGTTGTACTGCCAACGGCAATAATAAGTGTGTCATATTGGAAAGTTCGACTAGGTATAACTTCAATACCATCCTCATCGTAATATGGCGCAACGGAAATCTCGCGCTTGGCGCGGTTCAAATTTTCCATGCTCCCTAATCTAAACTTAAAATTGTGCCAGTGTGCTTGCGCAAGATAGACCAATTCATATTTTTCAGGATTCATGCTGCCAGCTGCAATCTCATGCAACAAGGGTTTCCAGACATGCGTTTTTGACTTATCAATCAAGGTAATAAGCGCTTTTCCTTTACGGCCAAGCGTATCACCAAGCTTAGTTGCCAATTCTAGGCCACCGGCGCCTCCCCCTACGATAACAATATGATGCAAAGGACGTTGTTTGTTCTGATCCAAAAGTATTCTCATTTTTGACATAGGTGAAATAAAACTAACAATAAAAAATGCCTGCTGACTTTTAGCAGGCAATTTTTGAAATACTTAAAATTACTCGTTTCCAGTAATCTTGCTCATACTACGTATCCAAGCAATTACTTTCAATAGATCATCTGGTGTTATGCCATTATTAGGATCAGTCGGATCCATTAGACCTATTCCTTTTGCACCCATACCACCATTAGTACCATGCCATACAGTTTCAAACATGCCCTTGTTTGTAGCATCTTTAGGATAGCGATAATCTGGTCCTGTTAGTCCGGGTCCGACTTGGCCTTTAGCCTCAGGGCCATGACATTGAGTGCAAGAATATAACTGAAATATTTTCTTACCCTTGGCAATCGCTTCTGCATTGCCTATATAAGGATTTTTACTTGTATGCAGAAAATCTTTAGCTGCAGGCGTACTAAATAACGTTTCAGCTATTGGCAGCGGCTTTCCATCTTGAGTCGTCACAAAATCTACTGCTTTGTCGCGACTACTGCTTGCAACAGAATGACTTTCGTCATTTTTATTACATGCACTAATCGTAAATAATATGAATAGCAAAAATAAATTAAGCTTGAAGTTACACATAAGACACCTCAAAAATTT
>CAIOPD010000043.1 GCA_903860085.1 uncultured Pseudomonadota bacterium | reverse complement strand
CTAAAGTTTTTAGTTTGTTTTTTTGTAATTTAAGTCGTTTTTATCAGTAGTTGTTTAGTTTATTTTTTTGAGAGGGTAATAAAATGGATGCATTAGCGTTGATTCAAGCCTACACAGGCATTGGTATTGGTTTAATTATTGGTTTAGGCGCTGCAGGTGCTTGTATCGGTATTGGTATTATGTGTGCAAGTTTCTTAGAAGGCGCAGCTCGTCAGCCAGAAATGATTCCACAATTACAAGGTAAAGTATTCTTGTTATTAGGTCTTATCGATGCTTCTTTCATTATTGGTGTTGGTCTTGCGATGATGTTTGCATTTGCTAACCCATTATTAAGCGTAGTTGCTAAATAATTAGTCAATAAATAAACTGTTTGAGCCTGTATATGGCTCAAACACTTGTTGTATGGCTTGTTAGTTTAACAATTAAAGCTTTAATAATTGGCTTTAATGATATTTAATTTGGATCTAAAATGAACATTAACTTTACACTTATCGCACAAGCTATCGCATTTGCTGTGTTGATTTGGTTCACAGTGAAATTCGTTTGGCCGCCGCTGTTAACAGCGATAGAAACACGCCAAAAAGAAATCGCTGACGGCTTAGCAGCTGCACAAGAGGGCAAGAGCGCTTTAGATGTTGCCGCTAAAAAATCAGCAGCAACTTTGAACGAAGCTAAGCAAAAAGCTAGCGAAATTATTGGCCAAGCTGAAAAGCGTGGTTCACAAATCGTTGAAGAAGCTAAAGGTAATGCTAAGGCAGAGGGTGATCGTATTCTTGCTGGTGCAAAAGCTGAAATCGACCAAGAAGTGAATCGTGCCAAAGAGGGTTTGCGCGCTCAAGTTTCAGCCCTAGCTATTGCTGGCGCTGAAAAAATCTTGCGTAAAGAAATCGATGGCAAAGCTCACAGCGAAATGCTAGCAAACCTTGCGGCGGAGCTATAAATAATGGCTGAAATTTCAACCATCGCACGTCCTTACGCGGTCGCTGCATACCAACTTGCTAAAGAGCATAAAGCCCTAGCTAAATGGTCGGAAATGTTGGCGTTTGCAACTGCCGTATCTAATGATGCGCAAATGCAAGCCTATGTTCAAGATCCGAAAGTGGTAAGCAGCCAATTGCAAGCCAGTTTTTTGGCTATTTGTGGCGACAGGCTTAACGAGCAAGGGCAAAACTTAATCAAAGTGTTGGTGGAATATAACCGCATGTCAATTTTGCCTGCCATCGCCGATGCTTTTGAAGAATTAAAAGCACAGGATGAAGGTGTGTTGGATGCGCAAATTATTGCAGCGGCTAAACCTAGTGCTGCAGAAATTAAAGATTTAGTAAAACGTCTAGAAGCAAAATTCGGTAAAAAAGTTGAAGCGGTTATTTCTGTAGATGCAGAACTGATTGGCGGAGTCAAAATTATCGTTGGTGATACCGTGATAGACGCATCGGTCAAAGGTCAGTTACAAAATTTAGCCTACGCACTTTCAGCTTAAAAGCATTGCGCTTAGTTTAGCGCAGCGCTTTATAGCCAAGAGCTTAGGTAAGGTATAAAAACTTAGGAGTCATAATGCAGTTATCTACATCAGAAATCAGTGAACTGATTAAAAGCAGATTAGAAAATTTTTCGACCAGTGCTGAAGCGCGTACTCAGGGTACAGTAATCTCAGTAACCGACGGTATTGTTCGTATTCACGGCCTTTCAAACGTAATGGCCGGTGAGATGATCGAATTCCCAGGCAATACATTTGGCCTAGCACTTAACTTAGAGCGCGATTCAGTTGGTGCTGTGGTATTAGGTGATTATGAGCACATTACTGAAGGTGACATTTGCAAATGTACTGGACGTATTTTAGAAGTGCCAGTCGGTCCAGAACTAATTGGTCGTGTTGTCAATGCCTTGGGCCAGCCGATTGACGGCAAAGGTCCAGTTAATGCAAAAATGACGGATAAGATTGAAAAAGTTGCACCAGGCGTGATTGCGCGTAAATCTGTTTCTCAACCAGTACAAACTGGTTTGAAATCAGTAGATTCAATGGTGCCAGTTGGTCGCGGTCAACGTGAATTGATTATTGGCGATCGTCAAACGGGTAAAACAGCCGTTGCGATTGATG
>CAIOPD010000042.1 GCA_903860085.1 uncultured Pseudomonadota bacterium | reverse complement strand
TTCAAGGCTACGTGGATAGTTGGCTAAATCTTCATTGGCACCAAACTGCAATGGATTGACAAAAATACTGACTACCACGCATGAGGCTTGTTGTTTGGCTAGTGCCACCAAGTGTAAATGACCCGCATGCAAGTTGCCCATGGTTGGCACTAGCGTTATGTGGGACTGGTGTTTTAATGCACTTCTTAATGCCGCAACCGTTTCAATAATCTGCATGATTTAGAATTTAACTAGCCTAGTAACAATGCTGGGGGGCTGGAAAAGTTTTTTGTTTGACGGCCAACACATATGCGCTCACGGCAGCTTGAATGCTGTTAGTGCCTTGTAAAAAGTTATGCACAAATCTTGGCGATTTAAAATCACTGGGGTTTTTATGAGCAGGGCCGGTGTAGATGCCAAGCAGGTCTTGCAACACAAGCACCTGGCCGCTGCAATCCGGTCCAGCGCCGATGCCAATAGTCGGCGTCGCAATGCTAGAAGTGATTTGCTTGGCGAGCGCGGCGGGTACCATTTCCAGCAATACAAAACCAACACCAGCGTTACTCATTGCAACGGCATCTAATGTAATACGTTTGGCGCTATCCTCAGTTTTCCCTTGAATCTTATAGCCCCCCAACTGTTCTACAGATTGAGGTGTAAAGCCTAAGTGCGCACAAACTGGAATGTGATGCCCTACTAGATGTCGTGCAATCTCAACCATGGCGCCACCACCTTCTAGTTTGACCATATGCGCCCCTGCTTCAATCAGTCGTTTGGCATTGGTGTACGCCTGCTCAGGATTGTCGTAGCTAGAAACTGGCATGTCGGCAATCAGCCAAGTGCTTGGCGCACCCGCCGCCACGCAGCGCGTGTGGTAAATCATGTCTTGCATCGTAACGCTTAGGGTATTGTCGGCACCTTGCAGCACCATGCCTAGAGAATCACCGATCAGTAAAATATCGACTCCCGCCGCTTCACTTAACTTCGCAAAAGTCGCGTCATAGCAAGTGAGCATCGCAATCTTTTCTCCCAAGCCAATGAGCTGACTAAGCTTACTATGCGCTGATGAAGGATTGTTAGGCATTGAGTTGGCGTGCGCCCTCACTTAATCAAAGTTAGGGTTAAAGAACTCGCGCTGCCCTTTAATTTGCCCAATGCGATTGATAAGCAATTTGAGCGCGCTTGGATTTTTTAATATATTAAGCTTTTCATTATTCACGATCAGCACAGGCGAGGTATCGAAATTATGGAAATAGGCGCTATAAGCGTCAGATAGACGTTCTAGATACTCACGTGGCATGTCTTGTTCATAACCGACATTACGTTCTTCTATGCGCTCCACTAATGCGTCTAGCGGCGTTTGTAGGTAGATCACCAAGTCAGGCTTAGGCGCGTTGAGATGCAGGTGTTGGTATATTTGGTGATATAAAGCATATTCTTCATCATCCAAATTTAACCTAGCAAATATCGGATCTTTTTCTAAGAAAAAATCAGCCACAATTGGCTTGGCGAACATATCTCGTTGGTTTAAATCTTTAATTTGATTGGCGCGCTGAAATAAAAAGAATAGCTGCGTTGGCAACGCGTAACGCCGAGCATCCTGATAAAAACGTGGTAAGAATGGGTTGGACTCAGCCTTTTCTGACAAATAATCCACCGGAAATTGATCAGCCAGCATTTTGGCTAGCGTGGTTTTCCCACAGCCAATTGGGCCTTCAACCACAATATAAGGAAATTTTTTAAAAATGCTCATGCGTTTAGTTTTTTTACACCTGTGAGTAAATGTTCATTCATCAATAACGCTATTTTGCCATGTTTTGCTAAGGATAGATGCGGCGCTATTTCAAATAGTGGCAATAAAACAAATCCCCGCTCGTGCATGCGCGGATGTGGCAACGTCAGTTGAGTGCTATTTAGTTCTATATTGCCATAGATAAGCAAGTCACAATCTAGCACCCTTGGCGCATTTGGGTAAGGGCGTTGTCGCCCAGCCGAATGTTCAATCGCTAATAAAGCTGCCAATAATGCTACTGGTTCTAACGCAGTTTCTACTGCCACGACTGCATTAATAAAGTCGGGGATTAGCGCTAATGCATCCTCAGCATAACCGATTGGCGCAGTTTGGTATAAAGATGAAGTTTTAAGTACCTGCGTACGGGGGATACTAGCCAAGGATAGCATCGCATGCTGGACCTGTTGTATCGGATTCTCTAAATTGCTACCCAAGGCGACGTAAGCGAGCGTCATTTGAGACCATATTGCACAAGATGCAATCTGAAATTAGTCAGTCTATTCCGAAGCGGCGCTAACATCAGTATTACCTGGTTTTTTGCGATTTCTTTTTCTACGTTTTTTTGGAGCCGTATCTGCTTGCAGCATTTCTGCCCGCGTATCTCCTTCTGCGTTAGCGAATGTCGTCCACCACTCGCCTATTTCCATCGGCAATTCACCTGATTCGCAGCGTAGTAATAAGAAGTCATAAGCTGCACGATAGCGTGGATGGGTCAGTAGACCAAAAGGACGTTTGCCTGCACGCTGTTCAAATCGGGGTTGTAAACCCCAAATCTCTTTCATAGTTGCGGTGTAGCGGTTATGGATGGCGAGCTTTTCGGCTTGGGTAGCAATGACTTCATTCATCGCCATATGAAGTGCGGGCGTCAGGTGATGACCTTCGGCTTTATAGGTTTCCCATGCCGCTAGCATTTCATGCCAAAGCAGGGTCGCGAATAAAAAGCTAGGGTTGGCCGATTTTCCAGAGAGTACGCGGTCATCGGTATTTTTCAACGCCAGCATCACAAAGCGCTCACCCATCGGTTGCTCTAGCACAACATCTAGCATCGGCAGTAAGCCATGATGTAAGTGTTGTTCGCGCAAAGCGCTGACACTCTCCATGGCGTGGCCAGAGAGGAATAGTTTTAACATTTCATCAAATAAGCGGCTAGGTGGCACGTCTTGTAATAAATCGGCCATTTTGGCTATTGGCGCCTGCGTGGCAGGTTCTATTTTGAGGCCAAGTTTGGCGGACAAACGCACTACGCGCAACATGCGCACTGGGTCTTCGGCGTAACGGGTTTCCGGTTTGCCTATCATGCGCAATACACCAGCTTTAATGTCAGTATAGCCCTGATGGAAATCTAACACTTGCTGGCTGCTAGGGTCGTAATAAAGCGCATTGGCAGTAAAGTCGCGGCGGAGCGCATCGTCAACGATAGAGCCAAACACGTTGTCACGGATAATCCGTCCTGAGTCGGTAACTTTGGAGTCGCCATCCGCCTCTAAGTGACTGCCACGGAAAGTAGAAACTTCTAAGGTTTCATCGCCAAACAATACGTGTACCAATCTAAATCTTCGCCCAATAATA
>CAIOPD010000041.1 GCA_903860085.1 uncultured Pseudomonadota bacterium | reverse complement strand
CCTGTGACAAAAGCGATAGTCCATGAATCTGCGCGGGGAAACTGCACCAATACCGCTTGACGGAAAGCATTACCAGAGTCTGAAAACAGTGTATCGGATACTTGCTTAACGCTGGCATAAATCGACTTTACCACCGGCACGCGTGCCAACAGGGCTTCCCATAACAAAATTAGCTGCTTGCCAAAAAAGTTGGTAGCAATAAGACCTGTAACAAAAACAATTAACAGCGTCAGTAGGGCACCAACGCCTGGAACTTCCAAGCCCAACTGCGCCTTTGGTCTCCAGCTTTCTGGCAGTAATAACAGGCTTTGATCCATCATACCGACTAGACTGGAAATCACCCAAACGGTAATTAACAATGGCACTAGCACCAACAAACCAGTAATAAAATATTTTTTCATAAGTTAAATTTGCAGTTGAAGTTTACTTAGTAGTCGCAGGGACTGCATCAGGTTTTTTATCAACACTGGGGCTAGGGCTGCTATCTGCCGTTGCTGTAGTACTGCTGTCAGTTTTCACCTGCTCACTAGCTTTGGTCGAAACTGGGGTGGTGGTTGCTGGTTTATTTGACCCATTTTTAAAGTCTGTAGCATACCAACCGCTTCCAGTTAGCTGAAAGCTAGGTGCGGACAATTGTTTACTAAAAGTTTCAGCGCCACATTGCGGACATGCTTCAGTGCTGGCCGCGCTAATTTTGCGCATCACCTCGTCTTTAAAGCCACAGCTACTGCATTGAAAATCATAAATTGGCATGGGTAAAATAGGTGCTAAATTCTAAAAGTGAAATTATACCTCACTCACCTTACCAATGCGAAGCATCAGCTATTGGCGACGCGCTCTGCTATATAGGCCAATGCCTCTTCAACTTGATCTATTAGGATTAAACACAGGTCACCCTCTTCTAATCTAGCCAAGGCAGTATCAATAGCCAAAAACTCACCACGGATTTCGTCTATCTGACTTGCGCGCTGTGCATTTACTAGCCCATCTTGTAATAGTTTCAGCACCTCGCCATCGGCACGACCACGCTGACATTGATCCTGATACAAAATAATCTCATCAAAAGCGTCCCCTAATATCTCGCTCTGCCGGCTAATATCAATATCACGCCTGTCGCCAGCACCGCTAATCACCACCAAGCGTTTCTTGGCTGGAATCGATTCAATCGCTGCCACCAAAGCTACAATCGCATCAGGATTATGTCCATAATCAGCAATAACACTGGCGCCTTTATAATCAAAAAAGTTAAAGCGGCCTGGTGCGGTTTGCGCATCGCTGACAAAAGTGGATACGCCATTACGTATAACGTCCCAGTCAACGCCCAAGGCCCAAGCAGCCGCGATGGATGCCATTGTATTCTCAACCTGAAAGCCTATGCGGCCATTTCTGGTAATCGGAATTTCCGCCAAGGGAATCGTTTGCTTGAATTGTTTTTGATCGGCATTCTTTTGCGTTGCCACGATCTCACCATTTTCCACGTAGACTACTCGACGACCTTGTGCCGCATGGGTCGCCATGACAGGATGCTGGCGATCATGGGTAAAAAATGTCACCGAACCGGGGCATGATGAAGCCATCTTGACCGTCATCGGATCTGCGGCATTAAGCACGGCTACACCAGTTGCGGTAATATTTTGCACTACCACCCGTTTTACCACAGCCAAGTCTTCCACTGTTGTAATGTAATTTAGACCTAGATGATCACCCATGCCTATGTTAGTCACCACCGCCACATCACAACGATCGAATGCCAACCCTTCACGTAACACACCACCGCGGGCAGTTTCGAACACAGCTGCATCAACATCTGGATGTAACAATACATTACGTGCACTTCTTGGCCCACTACAATCACCGCTATCAATACGCCGACCTTGAATATAAACACCATCCGAGTTAGTCATACCTACACGTAGACCTTGGCAACCTAAAATATGTGCAATAAGACGTACCGTGGTAGTTTTACCATTGGTTCCAGCTACTGCTACCAGAGGAATTCGGCCGTTATCATTAGTGGCAAACATAGTAGAAACAATGGCCTCACCCACTGCACGGCCCTTACCAAATGAAGGCTGCAAATGCATACGCAACCCTGGGGCAGCATTGACTTCAACCACGCCAACGGCCTGCTCTTTTAATGAGCGCTGTACGCTATCACACACCAGATCAACGCCGCAAACATCTAACCCTACCATTTGCGCGGCCGCTACCGCGCAAGCCACCAACTCTGGATGCACATCGTCAGTCACATCGGTTGCTGTGCCACCCGTGCTGAGGTTAGCGTTATTCCGTAAAATAACGCGGGCACCCTTTTGCGGCACATCGTCCACGGTGAAATTTTGTGTTGCTAGACTCGCCAATGCAATATCGTCTATTCGCATTTTGGTCAAAGAAGTTGCATGCCCTTGTCCGCGTCGCGGATCAGTATTCACTTTTTCAACTAGTTCACGCACACTCAGCACGCCATCACCAATGACCAAAGGTGGGTCACGTCTAGCCGCAGCGACCAATTTATTGCCTACAACCAACAGGCGGAAATCACCGCCAGGAATAAAGCGCTCGACCAATACGTCTGAGCTTATTTCAGCGGCTGCCGCATAAGCGCGCTCAAGTTGCGCACGTGTCGTAATATTGACCGTCACGCCTTTACCTTGATTGCCGTCCTTGGGTTTCACCACAACCGGCCCGCCGATTTCAGTCATCGCGGCCCAAGCATCTTCTAAATCCACTGCTTCTCGACCACCAGGAACGGGAACGCCAGCTGCACTCAGCAATTTCTTAGTCAGTTGCTTGTCTTGTGCAATTGCTTCCGCGATTGCACTACTTAGGTCAGTCTCCGCCGCCTGTATGCGACGCTGTTTACTACCCCAGCCAAACTGCACCAAACTTCCTGCTGTTAGTCTACGAAATGGAATACCACGCTTTATTGCGGCTTGAACGATGGCGCCGGTACTAGGCCCCAAACGCACATCTTCATCTAACTCAGTAATCTTCGCCATTGCAGCAGCCAAGTCAAACGGGGTGTCAGCAAACGCGGCAAGGCAAAGCTGTTCAGCCAGTTCTAACGCCAAACGTCCAACCTCTTCTTCGCTATATTCAAACACCACCTGATAAACGCCAGCTTCTAGGGTTTGTGCGGTACGACTGAAGGTCACTGGGCAGCCAGAGTGTGCCTGCAACCCAAGTGCCGCAACCTCTAGCACATGCGCCATCGACACTGCCTCAGCACGACCCGCCAATTGCAATGGACCAATGGCCGGAAAGCGCGCGCGCAAGCGTGACTCAAAGCCCCGAATATTATCAATATCGCACTCGGCTTCCGTGCAGGATACGATGACCTCAATGGCGGTATGCCGACTCCACAAATTAGGACCGCGTAGTGCTCGTATACGTGACACTTCCATCAAACAGTTTTCCTTGTTTTAAGCCAGCAGAGGGCTGGTGATTGAATGCAGGCATCACACTTGTCTATCAATAAGTTAAACATCAGTGCGCTCTGCAGTTAATGCGTCCACGTTAAAATTCTTAACGCCAGCGCGCATGAGCTCAGGCAAAATGCCTAACGCCCAACCAGCCGCAACCGCCGCAAGTATATGTTCAATTTTTTGGTCTTCAGGCGCAACACCCTCCAACATTTTAATGGCCGCAAGCCTTGCCACTGGCACTTGGGCACTTCCGGTGGCAAGTACTAGACTTCCTACCGCAATGACCACTGCGCGTCCGCCACGTTTGAGATGCTCCTCGACGACTGGCAACTTAGCATCGCGCGCAAAGAAAATAACCTCACCATCGCAAAGATCCGTCATTTGAGCCACTAGCGGATCATCTGCGTTAAGGACCGCCATGCCACTTTCCAATACCACATCAACTTGGGTGCGCATCACATTCCACACCTGCTCGGGCGTTTCAATATAGTATTCGCCTACATGTTGCGCAGGATTGACATTGGTTACCACGCCGACCTGACAGCGGTCATAACCTAAACCTTCCGCTAAAATCGTAGTAAAGCTATTTTCAATGACCGCCGCATCTAAATTACGG
>CAIOPD010000040.1 GCA_903860085.1 uncultured Pseudomonadota bacterium | reverse complement strand
TTGTAACTTCACAAAACGTGCATTACTTTGAGCAGGAAAATCACTACGTGAACCATCAGCATTAAATGAGGATAAGTAATCACTAATCGCCCCATCATAATTGCTGATACGGTTAAATGCAGCCACAGCTAATGCAAACTGAGTGGCTTGGCTGACCCCGCCGCCAGTGCTTTGTAGCTCGTTGAGGACGTCTGCATACTGGCTTGCATCTGTCAGCACAGCTACATCTTTCCAGTTTTTAGCTGCAGAGCGCACCATCGCTGGACCACCGATATCTATATTTTCAATCGCATCTTCTAATGTGCAGTCAGGGTTCGCAACGGTTGCTTCAAATGGATATAAATTAACCACCACCATGTCGATATTAGGAATACCAGCAGCTTGCATAGCCGCTACGTGTTCAGGTAAATCACGACGCCCCAAAATGCCACCGTGAACTTTAGGATGCAGGGTCTTAACTCGACCGTCTAACATCTCCGTAAAGCCCGTGTAATCACTGACTTCAATCACAGCAATTTGATTGTCGCGAAATAGTTTTGCTGTGCCGCCAGTGGATAATATTTCAATGCCTAAGCTAGAGAGTTTTTTTGCGAAGTCGATAATGCCAGTTTTGTCAGACACGCTGATCAGCGCGCGTTTAATGGTTGCCATGTGGGAGCTCTTGAAAGAAGTTGATTATTGAATGTTGTACTGCTGGAGTTTCTTACGTAGGGTATTACGGTTAATATCTAGAATTTCTGCCGCTTTGCTTTGGTTGCCGCCAGCAAACTGCATGACGTATTCGAGCAAGGGTTTTTCTATGCAGCTTAATACCATGTCATATATCGCGTGTGGCGGTTGACCATCTAAGTCTTTAAAGTATTGGTCTAATGAAGCTTTGACACTGTTAGCGAGGGCACATTTATCCATTAGGCAACCTTAAGTACTAAACTATTCGTTGAAAATTCACTGCTCGCGCTCGCGTCTAATTCGTACTGCAGGCGATTGTCGCGGCTTTGTAAATGATCAAAAAACTCATCAATTGCTGCGAGTTGTAACGGGATAGTCTGCAAGGTGTTCATGTTGTGGCGGAAATTGGCTGAGTCTTTTAAACCCTTGGTGTACCAAGAGATATGTTTTCGCGCCATACGCATGCCTGTGAGTTCGCCATAAAAATCGTATAAATCATGCAGGTGCTCTAGCATGACTGAGCGAATTTCAGTTACTTCAGGCGGTGGTAAATGCGAGCCAGTTTTAATAAAATGCTCAATCTCGCGAAATATCCATGGGCGACCTTGTGCGGCGCGGCCTATCATCACGGCATCAGCACCAGTGTAATCAAGTACAAATTTAGCTTTTTCTGGTGTGGTGATATCCCCATTGGCAATCAGCGGGATATTAATCGCCTGTTTGACCGCTGCAATAGTGTCGTACTCTGCGTCCCCTGTATAAAGGCAAGCTCGCGTGCGCCCATGCATAGCCAAGGCTTGGATGCCAAGATCTTCAGCCATTTTTGCAATTTGTACTGCATTGCGATTGTTTTTATCCCAACCGGTGCGAATTTTTAAGGTAACCGGCACATCCACGGCGTTCACTACTGCACGGAGTATCTTCGCTACAAGGGGCTCATCTTTAAGTAGTGCTGAACCTGCCATAACATTACAAATCTTTTTAGCCGGGCAGCCCATATTAATGTCAATAATTTGTGCGCCGTTATCCACGTTGTGTTTGGCTGCTTCTGCCATCATTTCTGGGTCTGAGCCAGCTATTTGCACTGAGATGGGATCCACTTCACCTTCATGATTTGCTCTGCGTAGGGTCTTTTCACTACCATAAAGCAACGAGTTAGATGTCACCATCTCGGACACGGCTAAACCTGCGCCCATTTTTTTACAAAGCTGGCGGAAAGGTCTGTCAGTCACACCTGCCATAG
>CAIOPD010000039.1 GCA_903860085.1 uncultured Pseudomonadota bacterium | reverse complement strand
TATAGGATGTGCAAAACGCTAGTGAAGCGCATCGCTCTATTACAAATGATGCGCTTCACTGCCGTTCAGCACATCCTATAAAAGTGAGGGGTTTATTATTGCGTCTTACCTAATTTGCAAAAAATAAAATACCCCCTATAGGATGTGCAAAACGCTAGTGAAGCACATCGCTCTATTACAAATGATGCGCTTCACTGCCGTTCAGCACATCCTATAAAAGTGAGGGGTTTATTATGCGTCTTACCTTGGGTTAAAACAGCATCAACTTATAACTCGTCAACCATTTCACCCGCGCGCTTACGAAATAAACTCAGGGCTAAGGCACATAATACTAAGGCCAGCAGTGTTACCGGCAAGAGATTTTGCCAAACCGGCCATTGCCTGTTCACCAATACGCCTTGACAGGCCGTTATTAAGCTATACATCGGATTATAACTCATCCATGGGCGCAGGGCTTCGGGCAAGATACTAGAGGAGTAAACAATAGGGGTAAGCCAAAACCAGAACTGGATGAAAATACCAAAGAATTGGCCGACATCACGAAAAAATACATTAAGCACACCTAAGCTAATACCTAAACCTATAGCAAACAATATCAAAATGGCGAACACAGGAAACAAGGCTAAATAAACCAGCCCTGGAAAGTTACCTGAAACCAGTAAGAATAGGCTAAACAAGCCAAAAATAATAACGAAGTTTAACAAGGCATTGGCTACCACAATTACGGGCAAGCATAACCTTGGAAAACTCAATTTTTTTAATAGGTTAGCATTATCAATGAAGGTGTTTTGGGCGCGAGTGACAATTTCTGCAAATAAGCCCCAGGTTAATACGCCTGCACATAGATAAATACTGTAGGCAAAACTGCTATCAACACCGGGTAACTTAGCCTGCATGACTTGAGAAAAAATGACGGTATAGACGACTATCATGGCCAGTGGATTAAGTACTGTCCAGATACCACCCAATAGAGAATTACTGTATTTAGATTGAAATTCGCGCTGGACACTTCCGATGATAAAACCTCGGTAGGCCCACAATGCTTTTAATAAACTAGTCATTTATATCCTGATTATTTTTATGCTCAAATTATTTAGTGACTATTCCTTAGGTAACTCGCAAAAAATAAAATACCCCTATAGAATGTACTAAACGGCAGTGCAGTGAAGCGCTTCGCTCTATCGCAAATGATGCGCTACACTGCCGTTCAGCACATCCTATAAAATTGCGTCTTACTTTAGCCATTGGCTTAAAGCGCTTATATCCGCCCAATCAAGCGAATTAATTCAAGAGTCGGGCTAAGTCCTTGGCTATCTTTATAATCCTCCAGATAAACCCGCCGCAACTGTAGCAGATTCATAAAAGGCCTAAAGGCAATATTCGCCGACTTTTCGGTACTGCTTGACGGATATAGCACCAATGCTAACTTTACGAAATAGGAATAGTTTAAATTTGTGCATCACAAAGTATCTTGATGACATCGGCCATGTGCTTTTTAGCCTGCCAACCTAGTATTCTTTGAGCTTTATCGGGAATACCTTGGCTCCAAGCATTTTCATTAGGTCGCATCAATTGATCGTCATGTATAACATGCTCAGTCCAATCCAAGCTATAACAAGCAAAAGCTTGAGCTACAAAATCTTTAAGTGCATGGGTTTGGCCTGTGGCAATAACAAAATCTTCGGCTTGCTCTGCTTGCAGCATCAACCACATAGCTTCCACATATTCAGGTGCCCATCCCCAATCACGAGAGATACTTAAATCACCCAAGGTTAATATTTCTGTAGAGCCTTTCGAGATTCTGTAAGCTGCACGTACTACTTTCTGGGTAACAAAGCGTTCTGGACGTAGCTCAGATTCATGGTTAAACAAAATACCATTCACTGCAAACATTGCATGTGCTTCACGATAGTTTCTAACCAGCCAATGCGCTGATGCTTTTGCTACGGCATAAGGGCTTACTGGATTAAAGGGCGTATG
>CAIOPD010000038.1 GCA_903860085.1 uncultured Pseudomonadota bacterium | reverse complement strand
GATTTAGATCGAGTGGTTAAAAAAGCCGGCTTTATCGAATCAACGCTATAACAATAAAATAATTAGTTAATTGGAGGAGTAAGCTATGAGCGCTATTGTAGATATTATTGCCCGTGAAATTTTAGATTCACGTGGTAACCCAACGGTTGAAGTCGATGTGTTGCTGGAAAGTGGTGTGATTGGTCGTGCGGCTGTGCCATCAGGTGCTTCTACTGGCTCGAAAGAAGCAGCAGAGTTGCGTGATGGAGATAAATCTCGCTATCTAGGTAAAGGTGTTTTGCGCGCGGTTGAGAATGTAAATACTGAAATTACCGAAGCTATTATTGGTCTAGACGCTGAAGAGCAAAGTTTTATTGATAAAACTTTGATCGAACTAGATGGTACTGAAAATAAAGACCGTTTGGGTGCAAATGCAATTCTTGCAGTATCGATGGCCTGTGCTCGTGCTGCTGCTGAAGAGTCTGGTTTGCCCTTGTATCGTTATTTAGGTGGCTCTGGCGCCATGCAATTGCCTACACCAATGATGAATATCATCAATGGCGGTGCTCACGCAGATAATAGTGTGGATATGCAGGAATTTATGATTATTCCAGCAGGACGCCCAACCTTTAGAGAAGCGTTGCGTTGCGGTGCGGAAATCTTTCATGCATTGAAAAAAACGTTACATAAAAAAGGCCTAGCCACTACTGTAGGCGATGAAGGCGGCTTTGCGCCTGACTTACCTTCTAATGAGGCAGCAATTCAATACATCATGGAAGCCATTTCTGATGCGGGTTATGAGCCAGGTCGTGATGTTTATCTCGGATTAGACTGTGCGAGTACTGAATTTTATAAAGATGGTAAATACCACCTAGCTTCTGAAGGTCTGCAATTAACCTCAGCACAATTCACAGACTATTTGGCAACTTGGTGTGACAAGTATCCTATTATCAGCGTTGAAGATGGTATGAGTGAATTTGACTGGGATGGTTGGGATTTGCTCACCAAGCGCCTTGGTAAAACGACACAATTAGTTGGTGATGATCTCTTTGTGACTAATGCCAAGATTTTGCGTGAAGGTATACGTCGTGGCGTTGCCAATTCCGTGCTGATTAAAGTCAATCAAATTGGAACGCTGACAGAGACTTTTGAAACCATAGAAACGGCTAAACGCGCTGGCTATACATCAGTTATCTCACATCGTTCTGGTGAAACTGAAGATACTACTATTGCAGATATTTCAGTGGCGACCAATGCATTGCAGATTAAAACTGGCTCTATCTCACGTTCAGAGCGCATTGCAAAATACAACCAACTATTGCGTATCGAAGAAGAATTGGGTGATGCAGCTAGCTATGCTGGTATGTCTGCTTTTTATCAGTTATTTAGGGCTTAAGTTAATTCTTAAAGGTTAGTTCACTTGAAAGCATTGACATTAATCTTTGTTGTCTTGATTGCCTTGCTACAGTACCCACTGTGGCTTGGCAAGGGCAGCTGGTTACGTGTTTGGGATTTGAATCGACAAATCAGTGAGCAACAAGAAAAAAACAATATGCTCAATGCGCGAAATGAAACATTGAATGCCGAAGTTCTGGATTTAAAAAGTGGGCGTGCTGCAGTTGAAGAGCGCGCTAGAAGTGAGTTAGGTATGATTAAGCAAGATGAAGTTTTTTACCAAGTCATTGATCAATCAGCTACTAGTTCAAACACAAGCACGGCTTCAAATACTAAACCTACCGAAAAGAAGAAATAGTGGTGGGTATTTATTAGCTTAAATAGGGTAGGGAAGCGGTTTTATTGCTAAAGCAATACCTTCTATAAATACTTTTCCCGACTCCACACTTTCTAAGCGTAT
>CAIOPD010000037.1 GCA_903860085.1 uncultured Pseudomonadota bacterium | reverse complement strand
GTTTGGGGGTATAGCTCAGCTGGGAGAGCGCTTGCATGGCATGCAAGAGGTCAGCGGTTCGATCCCGCTTACCTCCACCAAAATAGCTTAGTTTTATAGTTTTTTTGTAGTAGAATACTGCACTTGTGTTTAGTATAGAAATTCTTAGGTCCCCATCGTCTAGAGGCCTAGGACACCTCCCTTTCACGGAGGCGACCCGGGTTCGAATCCCGGTGGGGACGCCAAAAATTTTATTTTGGCACATTCAATACAGCAGTAAATCCACCAAATTTCACCAAAAAAACGGCTTATCTCAAAGCTATTTTTCCTGTACGTTACTTGCTTAAAAAAATACGCGCAATCCTTCAGAATTTAGTTTTACCTAAAATCAATAGATAGCAAAGATTTAGTTAACTATAAACTTCATCTCAACCTCTTCACCTTGCACCATATCTACGACTTCAGAAGCAAACTTCTCAGAACATACGCTAGTCCAGTCAGACTCTGGCTCAAGCCCTTTGGTGAACATGGGTAAGAAGCTCATATACATATACCTACCATTGCCTATAGTTAATACTGGGACACCATCAGGGTGCTCAACCAACTCCCAGTCCTCAGGTATATCCATATCTAAGGTAATTGTGACTTGTATTTTTTTCATTATCTATTTCCATTTCCATTTTTTATTATGACAGTCATAGCAACAAAGCAATTAGTTTGCGGAGCCAGGATTTCAAGAAAACATAGCTATTAAGACCAAGTTTGAAATGCAGAAATGGTACTAATGTTAATTTTCTTTAAAGTCATTTGTAATACGCTTGAATTGGTCCCCCTCCAAAACAAAGGCATCCACAATCACTGGATCAAAAGCAATTCCTTTCATCTTAACAATTTCCTGAACCGCTTGCTCGTGCGTCCAAGCCACCTTATAACGACGCTCACTAGTTAATGCATCATACATATCAGCCAAAGACATAATGCGTGCAGAAAGAGGGATATCTTCAGCCTCTAGGCCATTAGGGTAGCCAGTGCCATCCCATTTCTCATGGTGAGACCCAGCAATTTCAATCGCAGTTGCTATCATGCCACGCTCACTATCAAAGCTTGCTTTAGCTGCATTTAGAATGGACGCGCCTATTGCTGAATGGGTCATCATGATCACTCTCTCATCCTCTGACAAGCGAGATTCTTTATTAAGTATAATGTCTGGTATACCTACCTTGCCGATGTCGTGTAAAGGGGACACTTTATATAATACACGAATGAAGTCATCATCTAGTTGCTCTACGTAATGCCCCATTGCTTTTAACCGTTCCGCTAGAGTTCGCACAAAATTCATTGTTCGAACAATGTGCAGACCTGTCTCGTTATCACGAACCGCAGCTAACCCAATAAGCAAAGAAAGTGCTTGATCTTGAGTCCCTACTAGCTGTTGATTGGATGTATATAGGTTGTGAGAAGATTTGGTTAGCGGCAGAAAAACTAACCAATAAGTTAGAGGTACAACAATTAAACTAAGAAGGACTGAATCAATTAGAGCCTGAATCAAGGGGGGGATTGATGGCATTAACCAAAAAACCAACATAATTAAGGACTCGGCCGCTACGATTATGAAAGAAGTGGTCAGCCATATTTTTATATATTTTGATTTCATTTAACCATGCACCTTAGACCTTTTTTACAAGGGGTACTATAACTACTGACCCTAGGGTAATCTAGCAGCTGATTACGGATGGCACTTTGTAGCCAAAAATAGTGCCGACATCTAAATTAGGTCCTATATTTAGCCGCTATTTTTGAATCATATGTTTATCTATAATTCACATAGTATCATCTAAAGATAGGGAATTTCTGTGGTTAATTGCGACTTTACTGAAAAGCGGTAAAGTCTAAAAATAAAGCGTTTCCCTACAACGCAATCTGGCAGCGATTCGCTAAAAATGGCAGCGCCTGCACTAATTTGTCATCACTCTTATCTTGGAAGTACGGCTTAGCCTCTTCAATAAAATCTTGCCACAAAGCTGTTAGTTGATCAATCTCATCGTGAGGTGCTTGATCAATTACTTTTACCACTTCATCCTCCAATAGTCCGTTCATGCGTATCGCAAGTAAAGCCTTCTTAGCTTCACTTGCCTTAAGACTAGTCTTGAGTTTCATTCCTGCAGCACTACACAGCAGTAAGGTTAACAGCGCAGCATCGTCCTCATTGCCGCCTGTCATCGTTAACCACTCGTCGGCCTGCATTTGATCAAACTTGCTGATTGCATCCATTGGATTATATAAAAAGAAATATTGCGTCACTTTTAGCTGGTCAAAAGTCACTTGTAATGCGATTGAGGCATTCACAATTTTTGGGATATCATCTTGTTCAATACTAGCAAGCGTTTGTAGTGCGTACTCATTGAATTCAGGTGGAATATCACTTAGAAACTTCTTAGAGCTGGTGACATCGCCTATAAAACCCCATTCTTTTCTGATGGCGGTAAAAGTTTCAAATAAAGCGCTTTCATCAGGAAAATTAGCACCTTTGCTAACCGCTTTTTTAGCCCCGTAGGCTAACGATAATATGCACGTCCGGATAACATGCTCGACTGGCGCATGCAGTTCGCTAAACGCACTAATATTGGCGCCCAATTGTTTTAATAACCAAGTCGCAAAATTGAGCTTGAGTTTAGTAAGCGTTCCGTCTTTTAAGTGCTTTCGATACTTGGTGACCGTCATTCCTTTGGTCAACTGCTTTTTGAGAAACTCTGCTTCTGATTCTAAGCGCGGTGAACCAAAGTAATTGTCTTCTGGTAATGCATACAAAGCTTTGAGCATTTGTGAGCCACCACGTGACAGTGTGCGAAACGGCTTGTCTTTAAGTAGCTGAGCGGCTTGAAAAAGATCGCTATCACAGGTGTGTTCCAAATAAAGACTCACTAAACTCACCATCTTGTTTTTAGCATCTTCTAGATGTTGGCGTAAATGTGATGAATTACCAAAATACTCAGCGATTTGCACTGAACCTGTAGCTGCATCATTAATAATGGCTGCAAGACCCTCCTGGTTTAAGACTTGATGCTGTGCAGCATAGCGCAAAGCTTTTTCAAGGTAAGGCCCATTTTCATAGGCTGATAGTGATTGCTTTATAGAGGACATGATTATTTTGCTAAGTGTCAACGCCGCGACTAGATGGCTGAATCTTCATCATCGTCGATGTCTTCTTTTTCAACCGGCTTAGATTGCACCACATCATCATCTTCTTGACTTTCTTCTAACTCAAGCTCTGCAGCTTCTGCCATTTCACGGGCTTCTATCTTGGCTTTCAAGAGCAGTAGCACATTCTCGTAGATGTCTTCATGGTCGTGCCTAAGCAACCATGTAACTTCCTTCCAGTCATGATCGCTAATTTCAGCACGTGACAGCTCTTCAGTATCAATCGCATTAAATACCCCCACGATCTCTTCAGCACGATCTGATAGGTAATCAGCAATAGCTTCATAGCCAAACTCAAGTTCGGCAATGGCATTAATAAATTCGCCCGCATCCGCATCCTCGCGAAACAATACTGCATTAAACATGCCACGCAGGTGTTCATGGCGAATATCGCCGTACAGGCGATCTAACACCACGGCACGCGCAAATTGCTCAGGCGTAATTAATAGACTTAAAATCGATTGCTTAGAAGCGTCGTACTCACGAATGACCGCAAGTAGATCTTTTGGTGCCATTTCATCTAAGACTTCGATTAACGCATGATCGCCATCGGTTTCAACCAATGCGGTCAGCAGTTCTTCAGCCTTAACGATATCGCCTGATTGAATCAGCGTGCTCGCTTGTACCACTAATGCATGCGTCATTATTATTTCCAATATGTGTAATGTTAAGCTTACTGGTGGCTATCAAAGCCTTGTTCAGTCATCCATTCGCCGCCTGCTTCAGCTAGATCAGGAGAGTCATCATCATCTTCTGAAGCTTCATCATCGCGATCATTGGCATGTTCTTCACTAAGGTCATAACGACCTAGTAAATATTCAAGCATCACAGTAGTCAGTAAAAACTCTTCACCACCTTCACTGTTTTCTAGCGTAATGACATATTCTGCAGCCCACGGCTGAAAGGTCACACTGCTAGCTACGGATGCCCAGCTTGGAAATTGAGCAGGCTCTTTATCTAAATAGCTCAATAGTGTCTTTGCGTTATTAATGCTGATGCTTTTATGAAAAATAACAGCCACCATCTCAGGATTCGAGGACATCATCGGTATTAGATCAAACATCTGACTGCGCTTGTCTTTGAGTCGCGCATTCAATACGTCACTACCACCTGAATCGGTTTTCAGATCATCTACTTCAGCAATATAAGTCGCCATTAAATCGGTAAAGTAACGGGATATTCTCATTGTTTTAAAACTCCATCTAAATAGGATTGCCAAATTTCACGAGCGGTATCAATCGGGCTGTCTAGCAAGCTACGCCTACGGTTTTCGTCGTACACTTGGCGTTTTTCACGATCTGAAAGTGTCTCATAGGCTTCTTGCACCCGCCTAAACATGGCAGGGGCTTCACTCGAAGAATTTTTGTCTGGGTGTAGTTGCGATGCGAGCTTTCGATAGGCGGTCTTCACTTCATCAACGCTCGCAGTTGAGGCGATGCCTAACACAGCATAATAATCTTTCATCACCTCTTCCTTATGTTGTGGTTCATTAATCCGAAGTCAGCCTAGGAATCGTTGAACGTTAAGCATTAAAAATGCATAAGCTTGCCAATTAAGCTGCTAAAAAGGAACCATTGATTCTAACAGTTTTCACCATTTTCCGCCCAGTGTTTGAGAGCATTCCGGGAAGATTGCACAAAAAAAATTTCAAATATTTCGCCAAAAAATGCGTAAATGGCACGGTACAATAGACATTCAATAAAACCTAGACAAAAGGTGTAAGCATGAGCGTGATTGGAAATGTGTTTTGGTTCATATTAGGCGGCGCCTTTATGGGTTTAGGTTGGTGGATTGCTGGTGTGCTCGCCTATATTTCGATTATTGGCATTCCATGGGGTAAGGCTTGCTTTGTGATTGGTCAGTTTGCCTTCATGCCTTTTGGCAAACAAGCCGTCAGCCGCAAATCTGTAACCTATAAAGACGATATAGGCACGGGTAGCTTTGGAGTTCTTGGCAACGTGCTATGGTTTTTATTTGCAGGCATGTGGTTAGCGATCGGCCACCTGCTTTCGGCCGCAATATGCTTTATCACAATTATTGGCATTCCATTCGGACTGCAACATCTAAAATTAGCCGCCATTGCCATTGCTCCAATCGGCAAAACCATTGTTGATATTTAAAACTAATAAAATAGCAAAAATGTGATATCAAATTAACTTTTTAACACGAAAATGTGTGTTAAAAATGAGTGTTTTATTCCTGAATTAAAAGAGTGTAAATCGTTTATTACCAAGGCACTAAGGGCTACTTTCTTGGATAAAAATATCGGCTTTATGCACACCTGTTAAAGTAATATGTTAACTATTGTAACAATTGATACAAACCAGCAAACATCATTTAACTAATTGATTATAAATAGAATTTTAATCGTTTAAAATTTAAGCGTTTTCTAAAAAGCCTTATAGAACGGCCTCTTACAGATTTATAATCAAGCTATGCACAAAGTTATCCACAGTTAATGTGGAGCAATTAGTTTTTAAAATTACAATGATAATTAAGTCAACTTTTAATTAGGATTGTTCCTAGATATTATTTTCGACTAAATGCGTTAGTCTATATAATAGCGCGACAAAATTAGGCTTAAATATGAAGAACATAGAAACAGATGTGTTATTGGTTGGTGGCGGCATTATGAGCGCCACGCTGGGGATGCTGCTTAGTCAATTAGACCCAACACTTAATATCACGATGATTGAGCAATTGCCAGAAGTGGCTTTAGAAAGCTCGGCAGCCATGAATAACGCCGGCACTGGTCACGCAGGCTATTGTGAGCTAAATTACACGCCTCAAGCAGCTGATGGCAGCATATCTATTCAACGCGCCTTAGAAATTAATGCCGCCTATGAAGTGTCATTGCAGTTTTGGTCGCACCTAGTCGAAACCCATGCACTTCCTGCTCCTAATGCTTTTATCAATAAAACGCCGCATTTAAGTTTTGTGATGCATGATAAAAATGTCGCATTTTTAAAGCAGCGCCATGCATTACTTAAGCAACATCATCTTTTTGATGAGATGCAATATAGTGAAGACTTAGCGCAACTTAAAGCCTGGATGCCGTTAATGATGGCAAAACGTAAGCCTAACGAGCAGTTAGCGGCCACCTATGTGCCACACGGCTCAGATGTGGATTTTGGGGCTTTGACGAGGCATATGGTAATCCATCTTAAAGCGCAGTTAGGCTTTCACCTACTCAGCAATACCCGTGTTCGAAATCTCAAAAAAATTAAAGACAGCTGGCATGTGACTGTATTAGATAAGAGCACAGGTCACAACAAAACCATCAATGCAAAATTTGTGTTTCTTGGTGCTGGGGGTGGAGCCCTACCCCTGTTACAAAAAGCTAAAATCCCTGAAAGCGATGGCTATGGTGGATTCCCTGTCAGTGGTCAGTGGCTGATTTGCAATAACCCAGAGGTCGTTAAGCAACATAGTGTCAAGGTTTACGGCAAAGCGGCTGTTGGCGCACCGCCGATGTCAGTGCCCCATCTCGATGCACGCACGATTAACGGCAAGCCAGCCTTACTTTTTGGTCCGTTTGCGGGCTTTACGACGCGCTTTCTAAAACAGGGTTCACTATTAGATTTTGTTAAATCGGTAAAAGCCAATAATATTAAAGCCATGCTAAGTGTCGGTCGACATAACACGGATTTAACTAAGTATCTGTTGGGTGAAGTATTTCAAACACAGAAGCAACGCTTGAAGGCACTTCACGATTTTTTACCTCAGGCGGAGGGTAAAGACTGGCATTTGGCGAACGCTGGCCAACGCGTACAGATCATTAAGAAATGCGACAAGAACTGGGGGAAGTTAGAATTTGGTACAGAGCTTGTAACCTCAAATGATGGTTCTATCGCCACGCTATTAGGTGCGTCCCCCGGTGCTTCAGTCTCTGTGCAAGCCATGATCGATGTGCTTGAACGCTGTTTTGAGGGCAGAATGAAAGATGCCGCTTGGCAGAAAAAAATGCAACAACTAGTGCCAAGCTACGGTCAGTCGTTAATTGAGAACGCAGACTTATTGCACCAGGTGCGCAATCGCACCCTCAAAACACTAAAACTCGCTTAAGGCGTCACGTGACCCCCCACTATCCCCAGCGGCCATGTTAAATGCCCCTAGTGATGCTCAGGATTGATCCTTAGACGGACACCTTTAAGTTACGCTGACGCCTAGCCTCGTATAGGCAGATGCCGCTAGCCACACTTACATTCAAGCTTTCTACCGAACCAAACATCGGGATTGTTACCAAGGCATCACACGTTTCAGCTGTTAGACGGCGAATACCATCAGCTTCAGCTCCCAATACAATCGCAAGTGGGCCATCAAGCTTGGTATTAAATAAGTCGCTAGGCGCATCCATGGTTGTACCCACCACAAACACTCCAGCTTCTTTAAGTTCGCGAATCGTGCGTGCTAAATTGGTCACAGCAATAAATGGTACGGTTTCAGCCGCGCCACAAGCCACCTTACGGACGGTGGCATTCAGACCCACAGCACGATCTTTAGGTGCAATTACCGCATGCACACCCATGGCATCAGCCACGCGCAAACAAGCACCGAGGTTATGGGGATCTTCCACACCATCTAAAATTAAGAAAAATGGTGGCTCAGTTAAATCAGACTCCAAAATATCATGGATATCTTTATAAGGAATTGGTGTATCCACAACACGTGCAATGACACCCTGATGGCGACCATTCATTCCTGCCATGCCATCCAATCGGTCACGATCAACCTGCATCGTGCGCACGCCTTGAGCTTCAGCCATTTTCAGAAGATCTTTCATCCGTGCATCTAGGCGATCACGGTCAATCAAAATCTCTTGCACACTGGCGCTATGTTGGCGCAAACGGCTTAATACGGCATGAAAGCCAAATAGAATACGGGCATCGCTCATTTTATTACCTTAGTGAATTTTTGTTATTTTGTTAGATCTAGTGTTTTTTAGATTTGCTTGGCTTAGGTTTACCAGACGCTTTATGCGAAGGCTTGCCACCTGGTTTTGAGTCGGATTTCTTAGGAGGTTTATGCCCAAATTTACCTTCAAATTTAGGTGTTGATTTTCCTGCACCAAATTTGGCTGGACTGGATTTTTCCCACGCAGGGCGTGCGCTAGGTTTCTCACTCAATCTAGGAGTAGCACTTTTATTTCTAGAACCAATATCATCACCATCTTCTAATGACTTGTTTTTATTGATTAAAGTAAAATCAATTTTAGCGGTTTCTAAATCAACACGCACAACTTTAATAGTCAGACGATCACCTAAACGATAACGCACTGCAGTGCGCTCGCCTGTCATTTCATGGCGCGCTTTATCGAAATGGAAGTAATCGTTACCGAGCTCAGTAACATGGACCAAGCCTTCCACATAAACCCCATCTAAAGCAACGAACAAACCAAAACTCGTCACAGCAGCGACCGTACCTTCAAACACCTCACCGATCTTATCTTGCATATAAAAGCATTTGAGCCAGTTAGTGACATCACGCGTGGCATCATCCGCACGACGCTCAGTCATTGAGCAGTGCTCACCTAATTGAGACCAATCCCCTGCCTTATATCGATCACCATTCAACACTGCCTTAATCGCACGATGGATCAGTAAGTCGGGGTAACGACGGATAGGCGATGTAAAGTGGGCGTAAGCTTCATAAGCTAAACCAAAGTGGCCTAGGTTATCTGGGCTGTAAACCGCTTGCTGCATTGAACGCAGTAATACGGTTTGCAATAACTGCGCATCTGGACGTTCTCTAATGCGATCAATCAGTTTGCCATAGTCTTTAGCGTGCGGCGAATCACCACCACCCACACCAAACCCAAATTCACCCATAAACGTGCGTAGGGCTTCTAATTTCTCTGGCGTAGGGCCTTCATGCACACGGTACAGAGCTGGATGCTCATGGGCTGCTAGAAAGTCAGCCGCACAAACGTTGGCAGCCAACATGCATTCTTCAATGAGCTTATGCGCTTCATTACGGAAGCTTGGCACAATCTCGTCAATCTTGCCCTGCTCGTTAAACATCATAATGGTTTCAGTTGTTTCAAACTCTATCGCACCACGTTTTTCACGTTGCGACAGCATCAACTGGTAAACACTGTATAAGTCATTTAAATGTGGCACCAACCACGCATACTCTAATGCGAGTTCAGCAGTTGGATTCTGCAAGATCTCAAACACCTGGTTATACGTCATACGTGCTTTTGAACGCATCACAGATGGATAAAACTTAAATTGCTTGACCACCCCAGCGCCATCAACCTGCATATCACACACCATACATAGGCGTTCAACTTCAGGGTTTAATGAACATAAGCCATTTGACAAGGCTTCTGGCAACATCGGGATCACACGGCGTGGAAAATAGACTGAGTTCCCACGTTCAAACGCACATTTATCTAAAGCATCTTGCGGCTTCACGTAAAAGCTAACGTCTGCGATTGCGACGACTAGGCGCCAGCCTTTGCCTTGCGGCTCAGCAAACACGGCATCATCAAAGTCACGTGCCGTTTCGCCATCAATGGTAATGAGTGGCAGTTCCCGAAGATCAATCCGACCTTTAAAGTCGGACTCTTGTACTAATTTTGGGTAGGATTCTGCTAATTTAACTGCAGCCGGACTAAATTCATAAGGTAAATTATGCTTACGTAACGCAATTTCAATTTCCATACCGCTATCGGCATAGTTTCCTAAAATTTCAACCACTTTACCCATAGGTTTAGCATGCGCTGAGGGTTGCTCGGTCAACTCAACCATGACGACTTGACCAGGCTTGGCCTGCATATCCATATTGTAGGGAATTAGAATGTCTTGGTTGATACGCTTATCTTCGGCTGCCACAATCGTCACGCCAGTAGAATGCACCACACGACCGACGAGCTTTTGCGTACGGCGCTCTAAGACTTCAACCAATTTACCTTCAGGTCTTCCACGTCTGTCTAGTCCGCTAATACGCACCATCGCACGGTCGCCATGCAGAACCTGAGACATTTCTTTGGGACTTAAAAATACATCACCACCACTTACTTTGGTTTTATCGTCTGGAATCAAGAAGCCAAATCCATCTGGGTGACCTTGGACAACACCCGCGATTAAATCTAACTTATCGGCAATACAAAGCGCACCTTTGCGATTCTTAATGATTTGACCTTCACGCTCCATAGCGTTTAGGCGACGATTGAAAATATCTCGCTCCTCGTCTGAAATCTCAAGCAAGGTATACAGTTCTTCAACGCCTAAGGGCACGCCCTGCTCGCTCATGGTCGTTAATATTAGTTCGCGACTCGGTAGCGGTGTTTCGTACAGACTGGCTTCACGATCGGCTTGCGGATCGGTATGTCTTTTGTTTTTATGGTGATTATTTTTTGTCATTGACAAAGCTTACCTTTAATATATTATCCAACGCGCTTGAGATTCAAAATGGTGAAAGCCAAAAATTGCCCGGATGGCGGAATTGGTAGACGCGCATGGTTCAGGTCCATGTGCCTTAGGGTGTGGAGGTTCGAGTCCTCTTCCGGGCACCAT
>CAIOPD010000036.1 GCA_903860085.1 uncultured Pseudomonadota bacterium | reverse complement strand
TATTCTCTTTGCACCAGCGATTAAAATCATCACTGCCAAACTGGCTACCTTGGTCCGAGTGGATCACCACCGATTGTTTAGGCTGTCTGCGCCATTTAGCCATCAGCATCGCATCCAACACTAATTCTGTACGAATGTGCAACCACAAGAATTAGCACGCATTATTAAATCATTTTCTTCGTTATAACCATGCCCATAAATGGAGTCAAAAATCCCAAAGTTTTTTAGAATTTCCACCTTAATATACAAACAGAATCCTACTGCAGTTGGGACATAGGAATACCTTTGAAAATGCTTTTTTAAAACTTGAAATTCTTTAAAACATAAATCTGGATCTCCTCTTGCAACTTTATTAGTATGAACTGTACATAATGTTGCATTGTTTGATCGTGGACTTATAAAACCAATCATAGGATCTAGTCTAGCAATTTCAGAAAGTTCGGTTAGAGTTCCTGGAAATATATAGGCATCTGAATTTAAAAGTAAAACATCAGATCCATCTCTAATGGCATCTTCAAGACCCTGATTTACACTTCGAATAAACCCCAAATTTTCAAAATTAGTGATGACCGTTAAATTTAACGCCCCCTTATTTCGTAAACACTTTTCCAATTCCCAACATAACTGAATATCATCAGGGCTGTCATTATAAAAAATAATTTTTACATTAAGCGATATTAATTCGGAAGCTGAATTCAATAAAGAATGAAATAATTTCACAACCAGCAGAGGATTCTTATAAAAATAAACTATTAATTTCAACGATTTGTCCTGAGACAAAACTGAATTACTCGAAGAAGTATTTAGTGCGATAGGCATGAGGATATGAATTTCCGGATGTATTTTTTTGTAACTCTAAACATTGTATCAGCAGCCTTCTTTTTAGATGAACTGTGGGCTAAAGAGTTAACTTTACGGATATAGTTAGCTTATAAATATAGCAAATAAAAAATTGATTAGTTTAACCTAAACCCAAAGTCATCATTACGTATTCCAGCCAAAGAATCGACTGCAAAACTAGGTTGTATATTGAGTTGGTGTGAAGTCATGACGAGCGTTTTGTATTTATTAACTGTCTGCTTTTGACCCATTTCTGACGAACAACTTCAGAAGCAGCTGCCGTTAAAAAGTAACGCGGACTCTTAAGAAAAATAAATATTTTTATTCATCCGCTAAGCACAGCCCATTAATTATTGTTACAATAATTACCATGAGCCAATCTAACGAAACAAATACCAATAAAACGAATGTAAGCAAAATTGCGCCGCGTAAAAATCAACCTGGGGCTGGCCGCAAGGTCGGCTCAGGTAAGTTTGGCGAGCCTACTGCTGTGCTACGTATTCCAACCAGTCAATCACCAGTGATTAAGGATTTTCTGGCTGCCTATCAACGTAAAAACGAATGGTTGATATTGACGCCATTAGCGAATTTGAACTGCCAGCGTTATATGCGCAGTCTATTAAACTACCATTGTACTCATCCAAAGTATCGGCGGGGTTCCCCTCTCCCGCAGAAGAGCATGTAGAGAAAAGACTTGATCCTAGTGAGTTTTTAATTGACCAAAAAGACGCTACCTTTTTCGTGACTATTCAAGGTTACTCCATGATTGATGTCGGGCTATTGCCAGGAGACAAAGCTGTGATCGACCGATCAAAGCTGGCCTCTGTGGGTGATATCGTACTAGCTGTGGTGGATGGTGAATTCACCATTAAAATCTTAAGCCGTAGAGCCGATGGTACCCCTAGGTTATTACCCGCCAACTCAACTGGTGCTTACTCGCCTATAGAAATTACAGAAGAGATGAGTTTTGAAATTTGGGGCGTAGCCACCGGTTCTTTTAGACGTTTTAAGTAAAACGATGCGTAGCATCGCGCTCATTGATGTTAATAACTTCTATGTCTCTTGCGAGCGTGTATTTAACCCCAAGCTTGCAGCCAAACCTTTGGTGGTGCTTTCTAACAACGACGGTTGTGCGGTAGCAAGGAGCCACGAAGTTAAAGCACTCGGCATTGCGATGGGGACGCCTTGGTTTAAGCTTAAAGACTTAGTTAAAGAGCATGGAATTATTGGATTATCCAGTAACTACGCACTGTATGCCGATATGAGCAATCGGGTCATGTCAATCTTGCATGCGTTTAGTCCAAATCAAGAAGTGTATTCGATTGACGAGTCGTTCCTAGACCTTAGCGGCTTTGGGTCGCGAGATTTAATTCAATACGGTCAGCAGATGCGTAAGCGTATTTTAAAGTGGACAGGACTGCCCGTGTCTGTAGGCATTGCTTCAACCAAGACCTTATCCAAGCTGGCCAACCATTGCGCTAAAAAGCGCCCTGCTTTCAATGGTGTATGTAACTTCAACACCATGCCCGACTTAGAATTAGATGCTTTGCTCGCACAACTGGATGTGAGTGAAATTTGGGGTGTAGGTCGAAAACTTGCACCCCGATTGCAAGCCCTGGGTTTTAACAGTGTGCTTGACCTTAAGCGCGCAAATCCCCAACGCATACGTCAGCAATTTAGCGTGGTAATGGAAAAAACCATCCGTGAGCTTAATGGCACGGTGTGTATTGAGTTAGAGGAAATCAGCTCACCGAAACAGCAAATCATCAGCTCACGTAGCTTTGGTTATCCTGTGCGCGATTACAATAGTCTAGCTGAGTCAATCACGCTCTATGTATGTAGCGCCGCAGAAAAGCTACGCCGTCAACACTGCTTTTCTGGTTCTATTTACGTCTACATTCGTACCAGCCCATTTAAGCCAGATGACCCGTTTTATAGCAACGGCATGACTATTCCACTAACCTGCCCCACTGACGACAGCAGGCAATTGGTAAATGCGGCTCTTTGGGGTTTAAAACAAATATACAAACCTAACTACAACTACGCTAAGGCTGGCGTAATGCTCGGTGAGATTGTGTCAAAGCTAAGGGTTCAAACAGATTTATTTGGTGAGAGTGAAGCCTCACCCAAATCTGAGGCATTGATGGCTGCCATGGATGACATCAACCGCAAAATGGGGAAGGCGTCCATTAAGCTTGCGAGCGAAGGTTTTAAACGGCCATGGCATATGAAGCAAGGCAATAGAAGCCCCAGCTACACCACTTGTTGGGAAGATTTGCCTACCACCCATTGACATCCTCCCCGCCCTAAAGAGCGGGGATTCCTACGGGTTCACGCGATGACTTGCGGATACCTTCGGCGGGTTTGTGCTTCACTGTGTGGCCTTGTTGCACCATCACTCCACACGCTAACACGGCATGTCCTGCCGCTAATATATTGATTGCACCGACCAAATCGGCATTTTCTGCATAGCCGCATTCCACACATTCAAATTTCGATTGTGTCAGTCGGTTTTCTTTGGCGATGTGACGGCAACACGGGCAAGTACGACTGGTATTGCGCGGATTAACCGCTAACACCTGACCGCCTGCCCATACTTGCTTGTATTCAAGCTGCCGCCTGAACTCAAACCAGCCTTGGTCTAGGATAGAACGATTCAAGCCTGATTTGGCTTTGACGTTCCGTCCCTTGGCTTCTACCGTGCCTTTAGCACTTTTGCTCATATTACTAATCTGCAAATCTTCTATCACTATCATGGCGTGGTTTTGGCTGATGGTAGATGTCGTTTTGTGCAGGTAGTCTTTTCTGATATTTGCAATGGTGCTGTGGAGCTGGGTGATTTTGCCTTTCTGCTTTTTCCAATTGCTACTGAATTTAACTTTGCGGCTTAACGCACGTTGATACCGCGCCAACCTTGTTTGTTTTTGTTTGAAGCTATTAACGGCCTCAAACACTTGTCCATTGCTGAGTGTGGCGAATCTTGCTATGCCTACGTCCACACCAATGATGCTGGTTGCGGCGTGTTCTGTTTGCTCAACTTCACGCTCGGTTTGTATGCTGGCGTACCATTTACCACATTTTTGTGAGACGGTGATGTTTTTAGCAAACCCTAACATCTCACGGCTATTGCGGTAACGCAACCAGCCGAGCTTAGGCAGAAATATCCGATTGTTGTGTTGTTCGAGCTTGAAACCTTGCGGGAATCTAAAGCTATCACTCATGCCTTTCTTTTTGAACTTGGGAAAGTCAGCGCGCTTGGCAAAGAAATTCCTAAAACTGGATTCTAGGTTTTTGAGTGATTGTTGCAACGTTTGGCTTGGTGCGTCTTTAAGCCATGCAAGCTCACCTTTCCAAAGAGGCAGTAGATTGGCAATTTTAGTGTAGCTAAACTTGAAGGTATTATCTGCTTGGTATTGTGCATTTTGCCATGCCAAAGCCTTGTTATAGACCACGCGGCAACAGCCCGCGTATTGACGCATGGCACGGGTTTGTTCACCGTCAGGCATCAATTCAAACTTGTAGGCTTGCAAGCGCTTCATGCTTCTATTATACTTGGTCTATGAGAAATAACAATGATATTAGACACGGTAGACACTGTGTATTTTTAATGCACGTACATTTGGTCTTTGTGACTAAGTATAGGCGAGAAGTGTTTACTAAAACCATATTAGACGAATTGCGTCCGATATTTGCGGCGGTGTGCAAAGACTTTGAAGCGGAGCTGGTGGAGTTTGATGGTGAGGATGACCATGTGCATCTTTTAGTGAATTATCCGCCTAAAGTGGCTATTTCAATGTTGGTGAATAGCTTAAAGGGAGTATCCAGTCGCATGATACGAAAAAAGAATTATCCGAGCATTACCAAGAAGTTGTGGGGCGGCGCACTTTGGTCGCCTAGCTATTTCGCGGGGAGTTGTGGCGGCGCACCGATTGCGATTATTCGGCAATATATTGAGCAGCAACAAACACCGCATTGAACGGCTTCACCGTTCGCGCTTACATCCTCGCACTAAAGGACGAGGTTTTACGCGCTAACTGATAAATAATTTTTTTAGTTTAGTTAAAATGATTTTTTGCTGAGGAGTTTCTCTTTAGGGCTACGCTTCATCATCTAGATTTACTGTTATTAAGTTAGATATTGACGCTTAACTTGGAGTCTAGAATAAGTCGGCCTGCGCTTTTGTGGGCGCTGAATTGAGTTCTTCCAAGTTAATTTCAAATATGCCAAGCTTTCCACGACATGGCATAAATGTCATAGGGATAGCTTGTTCAAATAAAAAGCCGAAATGCGCATGATTAACCCCGTTAAAGTGTGTGCGTTGTTCACCACGAATATTTGTAGGTAAGTCACTTGGGCGGCAGCAAAGTGTTAGGTTGGCCATGCCAATGACCCCGCCATATTCTAGCTTGTCCTGATCTGGCAGAGGGATGTTAGTGTTTGATTTTAGGTAGTCGTAATACTCTTGATACAACCCTTTGCTGGCGTGAATCAAAATGGTTCCGCGGTATTGGGTTCCCCATGTACGGTCGTCTACTAATAGGTATTTGTTCGCAATGAGCCATGCGATGGGCTGCTTAAGCGAAAGGGCTTTAATCAGGCCGGTTGGGACGGCGTGATTTAAAGCGTTGCTCATTGTGGATTATGCAACTATTGCTTGTACTGCGGCCTTTCTACCTGGCGCTGCTGGTGGAATATAACCAGAGAATCGACATAAGATGCCTTCAATAGCGACACCATTTTCAAAGTTAATCACGCTACAGCTAGAAATCTCTTTTAGATTTTGTAGCTCTGCAATAGTGATGCGCACTTGAACAAGCGATATCCCCGTATCTTTAGCGATCTCTCGGTCTAGCTTTTGGCCATGTATTTTCATGTATTGTAGGATTTTTGCTGCGTACATATTGACTCCGATTAAACTTGTATTTCATAGCTAAGAGTTGATTGCTGTTGTTCAAATTTCCCTGTACAGCGTCCAATAGTAGGGGTTCTAAGATTAACTAAAAAGCCCCACATGATGGTTGTAGGGCTTCTAATGTTTGGCTGCTCAATCTACGCTTGGACAGAAATGCATGAATTAGCTTTCTGCCGTGGGCTCACTTTTAGTGGCCGTGCTTAATAAAATTAATCAGGTAGCGAACAGCTTATATTTAATGTTAACGCTTCGTACCAAGTTACCTGCATTGAAATAACTGTAAAAATAATTTTGCTTGATGATTATAACATACTACGCCTAAATCAATGGTTAGCTTTGCAAGGTTGCCAAGTCCAACGACGCAGGTGTTAGATTTCAAAGCATCTTTTTAGTTAGTAGTAGGGTGAGTGTTGCGAAATTGCAGCATTTAGCCCTTTTTAATGCAAAATGGCTTACGAAAGAATCGTAAGCCATTGATTTGTTTGGCTCCTCGACCTGGGCTCGAACCAGGGACACACGGATTAACAGTCCGTTGCTCTACCAACTGAGCTATCGAGGAATTGTTCTCAGAACAACGAGAAGCCAGCACTATACTGACTCTCAAGGTTAGTGTCAAACCTTTCGTGCACTTGAATTGCTATTATTTACGCACTTAATTTTCGAGCTAAAACGGTATGCTATCTAGCATTTATAATGCCATGATTTTTTAAGCCAATTAGACCTAACAGCTTGTATTTATGTTATTTGAGCGCTCGTTCTATGCGATCTAAGGCGTTGCGTAAATTGTCCATGGAAGTGGCAAATGAAATGCGGAAATAGCCTTCAGCGCCAAATGCAGAGCCAGGGACTACGGCGACATCGAATTTTTCTAGTAAATATTCCGCCAAGGCCATATCGGTATTCGCTTTAATCTTACCGGCTAGGTATAAGCCCTCAATAGCGCAACGGGCATCAGGAAAAGCATAAAACGCGCCACCAGCCATTAAACAACTTAATCCAGGCATGCTATTAAATCGGTTCACTACATAGGTGTGACGCTCTTTAAATGCTGTCACCATAGGTGTAATGCAGTCTTGTGGACCTTCTAGCGCAGCTTGTGCGGCCACTTGTGATATGGAAGTAGCATTACTGGTCGATTGTGACTGTAGGATTTCCATGGCTTTAATAATATAAGCTGGCCCAGCTGCATAGCCTATGCGCCAACCAGTCATGGAATAAGCTTTAGAAACCCCATTTAATACGATGCAACGGTCTTTTAATGCTGGGGTTGCATTTAGAATATTGTAGAACTTATCACCAGTTAAATTTACGTGCTCATACATATCGTCGGTTGCAACTAGTACGTGAGGATGTTTAAGTAGAACATCACCTAGTGCTTGTAGTTCGCTTAAGCTGTATACCGCACCCGTCGGATTCGATGGTGAATTGATCATGAAGATTTTAGTCTTAGCCGTAATAGCAGCTTCTAGCTGCTGCGGCATCAGCTTAAACCCTTGCTCAATACCACATTCAATAATGACGGGGGTCGCTTCTGCGACTAGGGCTATATCAGCATAAGAGACCCAGTACGGGGCAGGAATAATGACTTCATCGCCTTTATTGAGGACTGCCAAACAAAGGTTGAATATGGTTTGCTTACCACCCACGCCAACGATGACTTCATTTAGCTTATAGTCAAATCCGTTTTCATTTTTAAACTTATTGACGATTGCTTTTTTAAGACCAGGGATGCCAGCTACCGGCGTGTACTTGGTAAAACCTGTATCAATCGCTTTTTTTGCGGCGTCTTTAATATGTTGCGGCGTATCGAAATCTGGCTCACCTGCAGCAAGGCCGATAATATCGCGTCCTTCAGCCCTGTATTTTCCAGCTTTAGCGGTAATAGCAAGTGTGGGAGATTCTTTAATAGCTTGAACGCGGATTGAAAGTACTGACTTTTGATGAGCAACTTGCGCCTGAGACTCTGTTTGTGCTGATGCCAAAATATGCTTCCTTAAAACAATTTTTATGCAAATGACTGAATGGGCGCTATTTTACGCATAAAAATGGTGATTAGGTACTACCTAGCTGAATTTCAAAGTTATTTTCCATAAAAGATAGAGGCCTCAATTTGAGGCCTCTTATACGCTATCACCACTTAAGTTAGCATTTAATGCCGCATTCCATCATGTGTCCGTACTCTTCTGCTAATTCTTTATCAATCACAGCAATGGCTAATTTAACCTCATTCATGCCAACCTTGTCATCGTTAGTAATAGCGATTGCGCCTAATCGGAATAGGGCGTCTGTGTTACCTGCATCAAGCTTGAGCGCATGTTGATAAGCCTCTTTAGCCTCGGGCAATTTATTTAAGTTTTCATCTGCAGTGCCTAGCTCAAACCAAGCGTCAGATGTGTTCGGGCTTGCTTCTACCCACTTTTGTGCAACCTCAGCAAGTTTAGGCCAGTCTTGATTGATTTCAGGTAAAGCCATCTGCATAAAGAATGGTTTTTTATCATCATCGGCTTCCCAGAATGCCTTGCCGTCTATCGGAAATTCGGTTTCAACTGGCAGTTTTTCTAGATTAGCTAACCATTCAATCGGTAAGGAGTAAAAGTAAGCAGGGCGTCCTGGTGTTTTAAACGTGTTGATGCCAAGCAGGTTGCCGTCTAGATCGAAAATGCCACTGCCGCTTGCGCCCATTAAAAACTTAGCGCTACTGCGGATAATCCTACCGCTTTCAAACTCGTAGGTGGATTTGATATTGCCTGACGACGTTAAAGGGGCAGGGACGCCGTTAGAATGTCCAATGGCTAAAACTTCTTGCCCACGTTTTAAGTCGTACCCTTTGCCTAATGGTGCAGGTTTAAAAGGCAAGCTAAAGGTCGTCACTAAACATAAATCATGCCAACGGTCGGCTTGCACAGAAACGATTGCATATGAATCCTCACCGCGCGATATCCAAGGCTGTTTGGTCTTGCGAAATATATGGCAATTAGTCATCACTTTATTTTCAGCAACCACCACGCCAGAACCATAGCCTAGGCTGCCATTTGTGTTATAGGCACGCACCATGACTACGGATTGCATAGATTGCATCAGTTTTGATTGGTCGGTGGCTAGGGCTGGTTGCATTACAACGAGTTGAATCACGCTTAGTAGTGCTGCAAACAAAGTAAAATTGCGCATAAAAATCCTTATGGTGTCGCTTATGGCTAGTTATTGTTATGAGTAACGCTGTTTAATCGAAGTTTGATTCACAACGCGTTTTACTCATGACTCAAATATTTGCGCAAAGTTCTCGGCACTATTTCTTGAGCGTGCTTGTCTACTTGTCTGTTAAAATTAGTGGTTAAATTTTCCATGAAGAACAATGTGTTTGTCACTTTTCCAAATAGTAAGTATCAGCTTCATCAGCCCTTCGCACCAGCCGGTGACCAACCGCAAGCGATTGATAAACTTACACAAGGCATCAATGACGGTCTAAAGTTTCAAACATTACTCGGTGTGACTGGATCTGGCAAAACCTTTACCATGGCCAATGTGATTGCGCGTACTGGACGTCCAGCGATTGTGATGGCGCCCAATAAAACGCTTGCCGCTCAATTATATAGTGAATTCCGTGAGTTTTTTCCCAACAATTCCGTTGAGTATTTTGTGAGTTATTACGATTACTATCAGCCCGAAGCTTATGTCCCTTCTCGCGATTTGTTTATCGAAAAAGACTCTAGTATTAACGAGCATATTGAACAGATGCGCTTGTCTGCGACCAAGGCTTTATTAGAGCGTGAAGACAGTATTATTGTAGCAACAGTGTCGGCTATATACGGTATCGGTGATCCGGTGGATTATCACG
The DNA here is from genome assembly GCA_903860085.1 of uncultured Pseudomonadota bacterium. Lineage (GTDB taxonomy): Bacteria > Pseudomonadota > Gammaproteobacteria > Burkholderiales > Methylophilaceae > Methylotenera. Next base: position 7,242 of record CAIOPD010000036.1, on the reverse strand, counting down.
GCATGGTTTTACACGTACAGCAGGGTGAAAAAATCGCTCATCGCGACATGATTGCTCGATTAGTGGGCATGCAATATGATCGAAATGAATTTGATTTTTCACGAGGCACGTTCAGAGTGCGTGGCGATGTCATTGATGTATTCCCTGCTGAAAATAATGAGACTGCCGTTCGCATCTCTATGTTTGACGATGAAGTTGAATCAATCACCTTATTTGACCCCCTTACCGGCCAAGTATTTAATAAAATCCCACGTTATACAGTGTACCCATCTAGTCATTATGTAACGCCACGTGAAACGACTATTCGTGCGATGGAGAAGATTAAACACGAGCTTAAAGACCGTGTTGATTTTTACATTAAAACGGGTAAGTTAGTTGAAGCTGCACGCATAGAACAGCGCACGAGATTTGATTTGGAAATGCTTAATGAGATTGGCTTTTGTAAGGGTATTGAAAACTATTCAAGGCATTTGTCTGGACGCAACCCAGGCGATCCGCCGCCCACTTTGATTGATTATCTACCTGACAATGCGTTGATGATTATTGATGAAAGCCACGTAACCGTTCCGCAAGTAGGGGCGATGTATAAAGGTGATCGTTCCCGTAAAGAGAATTTGGTGGATTATGGATGGCGTTTGCCATCAGCTTTAGATAATCGTCCGCTCAAGTTTGAAGAGTTTGAGCATATTATGCGCCAATGTGTGTTTGTTTCAGCGACGCCATCTGAGTACGAAGCTAATCATCAGCAGCAGGTCGTAGAAATGATTGCACGACCAACTGGATTAATAGACCCACCTATCGAAGTAAAGCCTGCGGATACGCAGGTAGATGACTTATTGGGAGAGATTAAGTTACGCGTTGCTGTGGGTGAGCGCGTGCTAGCGACCACGCTGACCAAGCGTATGTCTGAGGATCTGACAGACTACCTAAGTGAGCATGGCGTTAAAGTGCGCTATTTGCATAGCGATATTGACACCGTCGAGCGGGTAGAGATTATTCGTGATTTACGTTTAGGTGAGTTTGACGTGCTCGTTGGTATTAATTTACTGCGTGAAGGCTTGGATATTCCGGAAGTTTCCTTAGTGGCAGTCCTAGATGCTGATAAAGAAGGCTTCTTGCGTTCGGAGCGTTCCTTGATACAAACCTCAGGTCGTGCCGCACGTAACATTAACGGTAAAGTGATTTTTTACGCCAATAAAATCACGCGCAGTATGAAAGCGGCCATGGATGAGACTGAGCGCAGGCGCAACGTGCAAATGGCCTTCAATGAGGCTAACGGCATTGTGCCCAAGGGTGTGACTAAGCGCATTAAAGATATTATTGATGGTGTTTACGACAAAGATGAAGCGCTCCGTGAACGCAAGGTGCTTCAAGAGCAGGCTAGTTATGAATCTTTAAGCGAAAAGCAAATTGCCAAAGAGATGAAGCGCTTAGAAAAAGCCATGCACGATAGTGCTAAAAACCTAGAATTTGAAAAAGCCGGTGAATATAGAGATCAACTTAAAGCCCTTAGAATTAAGTTCTTTGGTGCGGAAATGCCAGATTTAGTTTAGTTTGGTCTCAGCCATCAATGAGCGCTGCTATTAAAAACGATTGATTAAACTACCACATATGTCTATAATCGCGCGCTTGCTTGATAGCGTTATCAAGTGAATTAAAATTTAACCTTGTCACACTACAACGTATTGTGATGTTCAACTGATTTTAGTTGTACATTTTGTAGGTGGCTTTAATCCAAAAGGAGTACTAATGAGACATTATGAACTAGTGTTTATCGTCCATCCGGACCAAAGTGAACAAGTACCTGCAATGATTGAGCGTTATCGCGCAGTGATTACAGCCAGCGGTGGTGCAGTGCATCGCTTAGAAGACTGGGGTCGTCGTCAACTTGCTTACCCAATCAAAAAAATCCATAAAGCACACTATGTGTTAATGAATATTGAGTGTGGCCTAGAAGTATTGGCTGAACTTGAGCATGGCTTTAAATTTAATGATGCTGTATTGCGTCATTTAATGATGGCTACAAAAACTGCAGTAACAGAACCATCTCCAATGATGAAAGAAGAGAAATCTAGATCAGTATTGGGTAGAGATGGCGCTCCAGTGGCACCGTCAGCGGCGCCTGAGGTTGCAGCAGCTTAAGTAATAAAGTGAATACACTGGTGCTGAAAGCGGAAGTTGTGCAAATTGAGCCACTTCGTTACACGCCAGCGGGCATACCGTTGTTAAGTGTTGTATTGCGACATGTTTCCGAGCAAGTAGAGGCGGGCATGAAGCGTAAGGTGGAATGTGAAATAAATGCGGTTACCTTAGGTGACCTAGCATTAAAAGGCTTGAAACTAGGCACTCACATTTTAGCGACTGGCTTTTTAGCTAAGCGCAGCCTTAAAAGCACACAATTGGTCATGCACATTAACCATATAGAGAATATTTAGGAGTTCAAGATGGCAAGAGAAATGTACAAACGCCGCCGTTACTGCCGTTTTTCAGCAGAAGGCATTAAAGAAGTAGACTACAAAGATGTAGATTTGCTTAAAGATTTTATTTCAGAAAATGCAAAGATCATTCCTGCACGTATGACGGGCACTAAAGCACGTTATCAACGTCAATTAACGTCTGCGGTTAAACGCGCACGTTTCTTAGCTTTGCTTCCATTCACTGACAAACACCAATAATCGGAGGCTACCATGCAAATTATTTTATTAGAAAAAGTGGGTAACCTAGGTAGTTTAGGTGACATTGTTAAAGTTAAAGATGGTTACGGCCGTAACTTTTTAATTCCACAAGGCAAAGCTAAACGCGCTACTGAAGCGAATAAGGCTGAAATTGCAACACGCCGTGTAGAGTTAGAAAAACAACAAGTTGCAATCTTAGCTGCTGCGCAAGCACGCGGTGAAAAGTTGGCTTCATTTGTAGTAACTGTGTCGCAAAAAGCTGGTGTTGATGGCCGTTTATTCGGTTCAGTGACTAACGGTGATATTGCTGATGCATTAAATGCACAAGGTTTTGAAGTGACTAAAGCCTTAGTACGTTTGCCTACAGGTCCACTGAAAACTATCGGTGACCATACAGTAACTGTAGCTTTACATCACGATGTTGTTGTTGATATTACAGTGACAGTGGTTGGTGAAGCTTAAGAACTAACAATATCGTCGCCATGTGGCGATATTCGTTGTTTTAATATTAAAAAAGGCTGCTTCGGTAGCCTTTTTTATTTGGTGCGATGCCTTTGGATAGTGCGGTTATTCAGTATAATCGTGGAATGACCGACCAACAATTAGATGCACTAAAAATCCCCCCTCACTCTGTAGAGGCTGAGCAATCAGTCATTGGGGGCTTGCTACTTGAAAATGAAGCGCTCGATAAAGTCGCCGATATACTGACCGCAAAAGACTTTTATCGTCACGATCATAAGCTGATTTTTCAGCACATTGCCAAGCTGATTGAGCATAATAAGCCGGCTGACATTGTGACTGTTGCAGAGTCACTAGAGAATACTGCAGAGCTTTCTGGTATCGGTGGCATTGCTTATTTAGGCGCTTTAGCGCAAAGCACGCCTACAGCAGCAAACATTCGTCGCTATGCGGAAATTGTGCATGAGCGCGCAGTCATGCGCCAATTGGTCGTGGTGGGTTCAGGTATTGCCGAAAGTGCATATGCACCCAACGGTCGCGATGCCCAGCAATTGCTAGATGAAGCGGAAGCTAAAATTTTCCAAATTGCCGAAGGCGGTAAAAGAAGTACGCAAGGTTTTGTGGATATCAAAGTTTTATTGCCGCAAGTGGCTGACCGTATTGATCAGTTGTTTTCACGTGACAATCCATCCGATGTGACTGGCATTCCTACTGGCTTTGCCGATTTGGATTCAATGACTTCGGGCATGCAGGGCGGTGATCTTATTATTGTGGCAGGTCGTCCATCGATGGGTAAAACAGCATTTTCACTCAACATGGCTGAAAACGTGGCATTGGATAGCGGTCTGCCTGTCGCTGTATTCTCGATGGAAATGGCGTCAACGCAATTAGCCATGAGGATGATAGGCTCGGTTGGACGTCTAGATCAACATCGTATGCGTACAGGTAAGCTGGAAGATGAGGATTGGGAGAAGCTCACGACTGCACTAGGCAAGCTCAATGAAGCCCCAATCTTTATTGATGAAGGGGCAGGTTTAAGCAGTTTTGATGTGCGTGCCAGAGCCAGGCGCTTACACCGCCAATGTGGCAAGTTAGGCCTGATTGTGGTCGATTACTTGCAATTGATGTCGGCACCCGCCGGGCGTCAAGGTGAGAATCGCGCTACTGAGATTTCTGAAATATCACGTTCGCTTAAAGCCTTGGCTAAAGAGCTCGATGTGCCAGTAGTGGCATTATCACAGCTCAATCGAAGCGTGGAACAGCGCCCAGACAAGCGTCCAGTGATGAGTGACTTACGAGAGTCGGGTGCGATTGAGCAAGATGCCGATGTGATTTTATTTATCTACCGTGATGAGGTGTATAACCCAGACAGTATTGATAAAGGCACCGCTGAGATTATTATCGCCAAACAACGTAATGGCCCAATTGGGCGTGTACGCTTGACCTTTATGGGTCAACATACCCGCTTCGAAAATTATGCAGGTAGTGGCCATATGGCTGATAGTTATTAATCGCTAGACTGTTATTTAGAAATCTTCCAATGCGACCAATACAGGCCACCATTTCCCACAGTGCGTTTCAGCACAATCTCAACGTGGTCAAACAGCATGCACCACAGTCTAAAATCATGGCTGTCGTTAAAGCCAACGCCTATGGCCATGGTTTAACCAATGCTGCGCATGGGCTTAACGATGCGGATGGCTTTGCAGTGCTTGGGCTCGATGAGGCGATTGATTTACGCGAAGCTGGATTTACGCAAAATATATTACTATTAGAGGGCCTATTCTCTCGCCAAGAGTTGCCTATTGCAGCGAGCTTTGGCATTGATCTAGTGGTTCATAGTGAGCCGCAGTTGCTGATGCTAGAAAAAGCGCAACTGAAGCAGCCAATCCACGTACATCTTAAAATGAATAGCGGTATGAATCGCTTGGGATTTACGCCAGCGCAGTATCTGCCAGTATTTTCGCGCCTGCAGGCATGTCGCAATGTGAGTGGTACGACTTTAATGACGCATTTTGCTACCGCAGACGAAACATTGGGTGTCACTCAAGCTTTGACGTTATTTCAAAAAACTACGCAGGGCTTACAGCAACCACTATCACTCGCTAACTCAGCTTCGATATTGCGTTATCCACAAACACATGCTGATTGGGTGCGCCCAGGCATTATGCTTTATGGTGCATCGCCTGTGACTGATACAGATGCCGCTACTTTTAATTTAAAGTCGGTGATGACTTTGGGTAGCGAGATTATTAGCATCCAAACTCTATCAGCTGGTGAGAGCGTCGGTTATGGTCATCTATTCACCGCTAGTAAAACCACGCGTGTCGGTATTGTCGCTTGTGGTTATGCCGACGGCTATCCGCGACATGCCCCTAACGGCACACCAATTGCTGTAAACGGTGTAATCACGCAAACCATTGGCCGTGTTTCGATGGATATGCTCTATGTTGATCTGACTGATATGCCACAAGCGCAGATTGGCAGTCCTGTTGAGTTGTGGGGTCAGCAAGTGTCTGTAGATAAAGTTGCTGAAGCTTCAGGCACCGTAGGCTATGAATTACTATGCGCACTGGCTCCACGTGTCCCTATGCAGGCAGTCGCCTAATGGCAAAAGCTAAAACCATTTACACTTGTACTGAATGCGGTGGTGCCGAGCCTAAATGGCAAGGCCAATGCCCCAGCTGTTTGGCTTGGAATACTCTGGTAGAAGGCATTGCCGAAACCGCTAGTACCAGTGCCATTGCGAGTCGATATGCACCATTGGCGGAAACGGCTGGCTTGCAAAAATTATCGGAAATTGAAGCGGCAGAAGTGCCACGCCAACCGACGGGTGTGAGTGAGTTTGATCGAGTGTTGGGTGGCGGGTTAGTACCTGGCGGAGTAGTGCTTATTGGTGGTGATCCTGGTATTGGTAAATCCACTTTATTATTACAAACCCTTTGCCATATAGGCAATGCGCGCAAAGCGATTTACGTGAGCGGTGAAGAATCGCCACAGCAAATTGCGATGCGTGCTAAGCGGTTAGGCTTAGATGCCAGTCAGATTTCACTATTGGCTGAAATTAATCTAGAAAAAATTATTAGCATCTTGCAAGTGCATAAGCCTGACATTGCAGTGATTGATTCCATACAAACGGTGTATTCGGAAGCCCTGCAGTCTGCGCCAGGCTCTGTGGCGCAGGTGCGCGAATGCTCGGCACAGTTGACGCGATTGGCCAAGCAAGCGGGTATTTCGGTCATCTTAGTCGGCCATGTCACTAAAGACGGCGCTATCGCTGGCCCCCGTGTGCTTGAGCACATTGTGGATACCGTGCTTTACTTTGAAGGGGATCAAAACTCAAGCTTTAGGTTGATCCGCGCCTTTAAAAATCGCTTCGGTGCGGTGAATGAGCTTGGTGTATTTGCCATGACCGAAAAAGGCTTGCGTGAAGTGACCAATCCCTCAGCTTTATTTCTATCGCATCATAGTGAGCAGGTGGCAGGTTCTTGCATTACTGTGACCATGGAAGGCACACGCCCGCTATTGATTGAAATTCAGGCACTGGTGGATGAAGCGCATGCACCTAATCCTAAACGACTATGTGTAGGCTTGGAGCAAAACCGTTTGGCCATGTTATTAGCGGTATTGCATCGCCATGCGGGTGTTGCATGCTTTGATCAAGATGTGTTTATTAACGCAGTAGGTGGGGTCAGAATTAGCGAGCCGGCGGTGGATTTGGCGGTATTACTCTCTATCGTTTCTTCATTAAAAAACAATCCATTAGACAATAAACTTATAGTATTTGGTGAGGTTGGTTTGGCTGGTGAAGTACGTCCCGTGCAGCGTGGCCAAGAGCGCCTAAAAGAGGCGGCTAAACTAGGTTTCACCAAAGCCATTGTGCCTAAAGCGAATGTACCTAAGCAGCGAATTGCCGGCATAGAAGTGATTGGTGTTGAGCGCTTAGAGCAAGCTTTAGCCAAAGTGCGAGACCTTTAGTTCATATATAATAACTGTTGCGTACCCATTAAACATTAATTATACTAATTAATAATTAGTTTATAGGTACATTTATGCCCAAGAGAATTCCTGATAATGTTCCAATTCCAATGCCTGTTGCTGACTTAAT